>JAPLOJ010000150.1 GCA_026400795.1 Alphaproteobacteria bacterium | reverse complement strand
CGATTGGCTCGCCGCCGATTGCGAGATCGATTTCGATCCGATCACGGTAGAGAATAGCGAACTCACCGGCTCACTCGATCGCTCGCCCGCCATTGTCGGTGGCTTGCGCCCGCGCATTCGGCTGCGTGTGCCGCTACGTGGTTCCGGCACGCCGGCAACGCCTCCGGAATGGGGCAAATTGCTGCGTTGCTGCACCATGGCCGAAGGCATCACCAACGCGGCCATCGGCGCACCCACCGCCGCCGCAAGCGGCACCACCACCAACCTGACACTCGCGACCCCCTTCGCGGCCACCGCGCAGCTTTATCGCGGCATGCCCCTGCTGCTTTCGGGTGATCGCAGCCTTGTCACTGGCATCATTGATTACACCGCCGCACGCGTGGCGAGCCTGGGTGAGACTATGGCAACCCCTGGCGCGGTCGCCACACTCGCGCAAATCCCTGCCAACGTGCTTTACAGCCCAACCTCGGATGAGGCGGTCTATCGCACCGCCACGATTTACTTCTACGCCGATGGGCTGCGTTGGCGTTTCACTGGTGCAGTCGGCAGTTGGAGCCTGGAGCTTTCCACAGGCGGCATTGGCTTTCTGGTTTTTGATCTGCGCGCGCAATTGCTCGACAAATCGGCGGCAGCCCTGCCGACCGGGTGGAACACCGTCATTCGCCCAACGCCGCCGCGGTTTGTGAATGGTCGCTGCCAATTGAACCAGCAATTGGCCCGTGCGCGGCGCCTGACGCTGGATGCCGGCGTCAATGTCATCCTGCCCGACAATCCCGAAGCGGCCGAGGGTTATGATCCGGCTGTGCCGACCGAGCGTGATGCGCGCGGCGCCATTGATCCCTTGATGAGCACCACCACCGCCGTTGCGCTGTTCAACGCCTTTCGCCTGGGCTCGGCTATGCCCTTGATGGCGATACTCGGCACCAATCCGGGCAATCGCTTTTGCGTCATCGCGCCCGCGGCCAAGGCCACCGCCATGCGGCCCGGGCAGCGTGACGGGCTTGGACAATTCGACATTGGCTTTCAGCTGGATGGCGCGGATTGCCCGCTATTCCTTGCGCAGTTTTGAGGGGGACGCCTATTCCGCAGCCTGGACCGAAAGGCGAAAGCCAAGTGAACGCATCACACCAAGCAATGTCGTGAGGCGCGGGTCACCATCCTCACTTAGCGCGCGATAGAGTGCTTCGCGCGTAATGCCCGCACCGCGCGCAACTTCTGTCATGCCGCGCGCGCGAGCAATGACACCAAGCGCATTTGCGATATAGCCGGCATCGCCGGTTTGCATCGCATCCGAGAGTAATTCCGCCTGTGCCTCCGGCGAGGTGAGATGACGCGCCGGGTCATAGGGCAGTGTCTTTATCGCCATCAGGCTGGCGCCGCAGTCAATTTGACCCCTAGCGCCCTGCAAACCCTTTGGATGGTGTCGAAGCGAGGGTGCGCATCAGGCCGAAGCGCCTTGTAGAGCGCTTCGCGGGTCAGCCCCGCCGCTTGGGCCACTTGCGTCATTCCTCTCGCACGCGCCACATCCCCGAGCGCCGCAGCCAGAAGTCCAGGATCTCCGTCCTCGATCGCCAGTCGGATATAGTCAGCGATAGCGTCCTCATCATCGAGGTACTTGGACGGATCGAATTCGGCCAGCGCAGATAATTTGATTTTCTTAGTCATCTCAATTCTCCTCAATTGCCTTAGCCAGCGCGGTGGCCTTCTCAATGTCTCGTGCCTGGCTTGCCTTCGTACCGCCTCCAAGCATCAAGATCAGAATGTCGCCACGACGCGCGTAGTACATGCGCCACCCAGGCCCAAAAAATTCTCGCATTTCGTAGACCCCGGAGCCAACGGGCTTCACGTCACCGAGTTGGCCAAGGCTTGCCTTCCTCAGCCGCAGCAAAAGACGCCGTCTGGTCGGCGGATCCCGCAAACCGTCGAGCCACCTTTCAAAGGCTTCGGTGAGAACAATTTTGAACACAGAGGGACTGTAATCGAATGTTCACGTCACTTCAATACGGGCCAAGTATGCCGAGAACCGCTTGAGCAAACGAGAAGGTGAACTTCAGCCAAAAATATCGATTTATCAGTCATATACTCCCCCTTTCGTCAACTGAAAGCGGGTTCCCGATAAACATTCCTGCGATGGAGCACCCCCATGAACGTTGTCTTTTCCCGCCGCGATGCGGAATGGTTCTCACCACCCCATGCGCCCGAGCGGCGCTACCTGATCGCGCCACTGACCTTTCGCGAGCGTCAGGCCTTTCGCGCTGACCTTGCGCGCGACGGTGGGATCTACCCGCCAAAGGCGCAGATGCTGGAGGCACTTCGCCTCGCCATTACCGAAGCCGCGCCCGGCAACGCCGAAGAACTTGCAGTCGCCATTGCGCGCGCCGAGGCCGAGCCCGATGATCCCGAAGCGCAGGCGCCGCTTGCGATGATCGAAGCCGCATGTGCCGCCATTCCAAGCTATGCCGGCCTGCTGGCGGCGCGGCAGCGCTACATCGGCATGCTGCCTTGGGTGGCGGCGCGTCATGCGCTGCGTGGCTGGGAGGGTGCCGACCTGGCGCCGTTCAAGCGTGATCGCGGCCTGGTTTCCGAGGCATTGATGGATGCTCTGCCGCAGGAGGATATTGAGCCGATCGGCTGGCGCGCGAGTGCCTTGATGCAGCCGGGTCGGGATGCGGAAAAAAACTCCGCGGCGCCCTCGCCATCGCCCGCGAGCCCAGCGCCTATGACGGCGGACTAAGACCTGCCGAGGGTGGCGATTGGTTGGTGGGGGGCGATACGTGGGTGGAAAACCCGCGCCTGGTGATTGGCGAGCCCTGGCATGGCTTTGTGCGGCTTTGGGCCGCGTGTCGCGGCGGGATGGGCGGTATTACGCATTGGCCTGATGCGGGGGGCGTCAATGACCAGGCGGCCTGGGTGGTAGATGGGTTTGCGGTGCTCGCGGGCGTGGAGGTGGCTATGGAGGGGGAGAGGCGGAAATTAGGGAGCGATTAAGCCAGATCCTCCATTGGTACACGCAAGGCTTTACCAATGGCGCGGCGTATATCGGTACCGCCAGGCTTATGGCCATTCTCGATCCTGGAGAGATAACTCGCGGAAATACCAACCTTCTCCGCAAGTGCGGTCACCGTCATGCCGCGATGTTCACGCCAGATCCGGATCGCGCTTTCACCAGCAAGCAGACGATCCACCAACGCACCGGAAAGATAATCAGCGCGGGCGGCTTGCACGCCAAGTAATTTCTCTCGCTGCAGCTGAGCCTTGATGGCCCTTCGATCAATCGCGTTCTCAAGCGCCAATTCACGGCGCTTCCAGGCAACCGCCTCGGTCAGGCCTTCGATCAAAGCTTCGCCGAAAGAGGGTTCCTTTGTGCAGTAGATCGTATTTTTGCTTGTTGGCTTTTGGGACATCAGGATCTGTTATCCTTGGTAGCGCGCGTAAGGTATGCGTCCCTTATCTTTTTTCGCAGTTTGGCGCTACATTTTTTGATTTTTGCGAGCGATAATTATCTCATTCGCTGGCGACAGATCAGGCAGCGTTACCCATGGCGCGGCGCGCAGCACGCGCCAAAAAGGCGCTTCGGCTCAAACCTTGTAGGCCAGCGGCACGATCCACCTCTGCAAGTACGTCTTCAGGCAGCGTAATATTAACACGCACTGCGCGCGCCTGCCTTACGGGTAAAGGCACCAGAAAAGCCACCGCATCACGGTTCTCCCGCTGCGCCATCACTGCATCAAGCGAAGCAGGTTCTGGGATGGATTCACCATCTTCAATCATGCCATCGATATGCAGGGCGAGCGCTTCGACAGCTTCACGTTGCGCTTCATCAAGCGTGACACCGGCTGTGATACATCCCGGAAAATCCGGGAAGGAAACGCCGTAATCGCTGCTAGGTTCCTTATGTATCAGAGCGATATATTCGGACATGGTGTTCACCTCAGTCGTAGGCCGGCTTGTCGTTCGATGCTGCGCAAGGTTCCAGCCGGCAGGTCTCGCTCGGGATGGGGCACCGTCACCCGCCCCGGCTTCGACGCGTGTTTGAACTGCACATGACTGCCACGCTGCGCCACCTGAGCCCAGCCATCGGCTTTAAGGGCCCGGATAACATCGCGACTTGTCATATGCGTATTTATACACATCAGACTCGGCTGTCAAGATTTTCGTGTGTAGTCATGCGCATTGGACGCCCCGCCCATGCCCCTACTCCTCGCCACCATCCGCGGCGACCTCCGTGCTGCCATGGAGGCCGAGATCCGCGATGTCGCGCGCGCCATGCGGCGTGGTGTGGAACGTGCCGGGCGGGAAGTGCAAGCCGAACTACGCGCCCAGGCACGTAGCGCGGATTTTTCCGATAAGGGCCGCGCGCTTGCCAATAGCTGGCGGTTAAAACTCTACCCGCCGCCCGGTACCGCACCGCGCAGCTTTCGCCCGGCCGCGCTCGTCTATTCCAACGCACCTAAGCTGGTGGAAGCCTTCGACAAGGGGCTGCCCATTACCTCCAAGGGCGGGCGCTATCTCGCTTTCCCAACCGGCTACAACGCCACGCGTGGCCGGCGTGGTGCCTCATCACGCGGCGGGCTGCGCGTCACCCCCGCCGAGATGAAGGCCGCGCCAACCCAGCCGTGCGGCTGTGGTGCCTGCGCGTGCGTGGCGCAAGCGGCCTCGGCAAGCGGCGGCGCTTGCGGTTGTTCGCCGGCGCGAATGTCGAAGTGCTCACCGGCAACCGGCGCGGCCAGCAGCGCTTGGCGCGCGCCACTCTCGCCCAGGGGTTTGTCCCGATGTTCTTTCTCATGCGTCAGGTCAGGCTCGACAAGCGGCTTGATGTCGCGGGCGTGCGCCGCCGTGCGGGCAATATCCTGGCGCGCGCCATCGTTGCCGAATTGGCGAATACGGCATGAGCGGCGCCGCACGCACCATCGCCATCCGGCTTTCGGCAGAGAATGCCGAGACCGTGCGCCGGTCACTCGAAAAACTCGGCGCTGATGGCAAGAAGGCGCTGGAGCAGATTGATAGCGCCAGTGCCAAGGCGCAGCCAGCGATGCGCGGCTTGGCCTCGGCGTCTGATGCTGCGGTGCGCAGCTTTGGGGCACTCGGCAATAGCCTTGGCAGTACAGGCAGCGCCTTTGTCAGTGTCGCAGGCCGTGCCGGCGGTGCGGCGGCAGCGATGGCGGCGGTGGCTGTTGGCGCGGCGGCAGCGGGTAGCGCCATTGCCCGCGCGGGCGATCAGGCAACGGAATCGCTCGCGCGCCTGCAAGCCGCGACCGGATCCTTCGGTGCGGCCGAGAAGGTCTACCAGAACCTCTATGCCCTATCGCAGCAGACCGGTGTGGCCATCAGCGAAAGCGCCAATGCCTTTGCCCGCTTTGCCATCGCGGCGCGCGAGATCGGCGCTACGAATGATCAGGTGCTGGCCCTGGTGCGCACGGTGCAACAGGCTGGCATCATCGCCGGTGCCAGCACGGCGGAAACATCCGCCACCGTCATGCAGCTTGGCCAGGCTTTGGCCTCGGGCCGCTTACAGGGCGATGAGCTGCGCTCGGTGCTGGAGAACATGCCAACCCTGGCGGAGGCGCTGGCGCGCGAGTTGGGCGCCAGCGTTGGCGAACTCCGCAAGATGGGCGAGGCCGGCAAGCTGACGGCCGATGTGGTGATGCCCGCGCTGATCCGCGCCGGACAATCGCTCAATGCGGAATTCGAGAAAATGCCGCCTACTATGGGAAGGGCTTTCTCCATCCTTGGCGAGGCCATGTCGCGCTTTGCTGGCGATCTGGATCGTGCGCTGGGGCTGTCTCTGGGCATTGCACGCGCGGCGCAGGCGGCGGCAGCGGCGGTCAATCAGGGCCGCGTGGCGGTCGGGCTTGGCTCGCCGATGGAACAAGCGGGCGCAGGCTATGACCGCAGCAGGGATCGGCTGGCGGTGCTGGACCAGCAGATCGCCAATGCCGAGGCCGCCCTTGCCGAGACCGCCATGCCCGGCGGCACGCGCGGCATCATGCGGCGTAACCTGGAACACCTGCGCACCGAGCGCGAGGCCGCGCTACGCGAACTACAAACCTTCATCACGCGGCGCAGCCAATTGGAGCGCGAGGCGCAGGAAGCTGGCGAGGCGGAAACCTATACCGCCAGTCAGCGTGCCATCATCGCCGGACGCCGTGCCGATCAGGTGCGGCTCGAGGATTTGTATAAGGCGCTCGACAAGGAACGTGGCGTCCGCGCCGAACATGCCGAACGCGTGCAGCAGATTGAGGCCCTGGCCGCACGCGGCGCGATTGAGGGTGAGGAAGCGTCCCGGCTGCGTGCTGCCGCCGATAAGGACCGCGACGAGGCGCTGGCGCGGTTGGCAGACCGCACCGAGACCACCCGCGCCACGACAGAACGCCTGACCGAGGCTGAGCGCGCATATCAGCGCCTGGTGGAACGCGGCACGTCGCTGGTCGAAGGTGCGGCCACCGAGCAGGAGAAATACGCCGAGCAGGTCAAGGCGTTGGACGCCGCGCTGGCGGCGGCGCGCATCACGCAGGAACAATACAATCGCACCCTATCGC
This sequence comes from Alphaproteobacteria bacterium, assembly GCA_026400795.1. Classification (GTDB taxonomy): domain Bacteria; phylum Pseudomonadota; class Alphaproteobacteria; order Acetobacterales; family Acetobacteraceae; genus Neoroseomonas. The sequence continues at coordinate 16,308 of JAPLOJ010000150.1, read as the reverse complement.
AGCTTGACCCGGCTGCGCGCGCAGCGCGTGAGGCTTCAGCCAAGGCCGAGCAGGAAGCCCAGCAATTCGCGGAACGGTCGCGCAATGCACTGGCCTCGATCGGGGAGAATGCGCTGGACCGCATTGGCAATGGGCTGGTGAATGCCTTTGCCATGGGCGGCAAGGCGGCGATTGATTTCGGTTCCATCGCGCGGCAGGTGGTGGCGAGTGTGGTCACTGACATGGCGAAGCTCGCCATCGTCAATCCGCTGGTAAATGAAGTGTTCGGTGCGTCGCGGCCGAGCCTGATGGGGGCATTTGGTGGGGCCGCGCCTGCAACGCCCGCCGCCAGCGCACCGAGCGGCGCAGGCGGCAGCGCGGGCATGTTCAGTTTTTCGCCTCTGCCGTTTTTGAACATGGGTGCGCCCAATCTATTCGGCGGCACGGGCGGCCTTGGTGAGGCTCTCGGCCTTACTGGCGCGGGTGGGTTTCTCTCCACGCCGATCTATACGCCGACCTCCTTTGGAGCGACGCAGAGCAATTTCTTTGCCGGTACCGCATTGCCGGGCGAGGCAGGCTTCTTTGCCGGTGGTGGCGGTGCGGCAGCGCCCGTGACGCTTGGCAATCTGCTTGGCGCTGGCGCGATGGGGTTTGGCCTGGGTATGGCGGGCGGCACCATCTCGGGCAGCCTGCGCGGAACGGCGGATCCCATGCCGGGGACCTTGATCGGCACCGGCCTTGGCATGGGCATCGGCTTTCTGGTGGGCGGGCCGCTTGGCATGATGGTCGGCGGCGCCATTGGTGGTGCGGCGGGCGGCTTGTTTGGGCCGACCAAGAAAGGCATGGCAGCGCGTTCGGGCGGCGATGTATTTCTGGACGTGGATGATGCCGGGCTGCTCACCATCAGCGGCGCGCGCGGCAAGCGCTGGGACCAGGCGGGTGCGGTGGCCGAGGTGCAGCAGCAACTTGACGCCATCAATCGGCAAATCGCCGCACGCAATCTGAGCTTTGCCGCACCGGGTCAGGCAGCAGTCGGTTTTGGCCAGGCATCGGGCTCGCCGCGCGAATTATCCATGACCGCGTTGGTCGGACAGTTGCGTAGTGACAATGCCAATCAGATGACCGCCTTTGGCACGCTTGCCGGGCGCGGCGGCAATCTGGAGGAAGCGCTTTCGGCCGCGGATTTTGTGACCCAGGTATTTGAGCCCCTCGGCCGCGCAGTGGAAAAAACCAGCGCCTTCAAATCAGCCATGGAAGCGCTGACCAAGACTTACGACGACGCTATCACCAGGGCGCGTGATCTTGGCCTGTCCGAGGCCGATCTGAATTCGCAGCGCGCCGAGCGCATTGCGAAGCTTGAAGCCGATCGCGCGCGGGACTTGGATATCATTGACCGCAGCCTTGGCATTCGCCGCATGGCCTTGAATGACGATGGCCGTGGTGTGGCGCTGGGTCAATTCGACCTGCGGGCCGAAACTGAAATCCGCGCCTTTCGCGAGCAGCTATTCCAGCTTGGGCTGGAGGAAACCGGCCAGGAATACATCCGCCGCGTGGTGGCGCTGGAACAGACCATTGCCGATGAACGCCTGGCGGTCATGCGTGAATTTGACCGCCAGGCGGAGGCGCTCGCCGCCCAGATGCGCGGCATTGCGCGCGGCCTGCTGGAAAACCTGACCATGGGGGATCTGGGCGGCCTGCCGTTGGAGGCTCGCTATGGCGCGGCATTGGCCTCGCTGTCTGCGGCGCAAGCTCCCTTGCTCGATGGTGCCACGCCCGAAGAACTCGCGGAATTCTCCCGCGTCGCGCAGATCGCGCTGCCGATTGCCAAGGATTTTCTCGGCATCTCCACCAGCTTCGCGGAGTTGGTGGCCGATGTCGCGCGCACGCTCCGCACCGCTGCGCCGGGCAGCGATCCAGCCAATCTTGGCGCGCTGCTTGAAGCGCAGGTCGCGGGGTCGGATCGGCTGGAATTGGCGGTGCTGAGTACCGGCCAGACACAAACAGAAGTGCTGCACAGCCTGCTTTCCGAACTGCGCCGCCTGACCGCGCAAAACGAAGCCATCCTGGCCCGCGCCAGCACATGACGGGGTGACCCATGCCAATCATCGCCTATCGCGCCAAGCAAAGCACCGATACCGCCGGCACCGGCACACTGGTGCTGAACGGGGCCAGCAGCAATGCACGCAGTTTTCAGGCAGCCTTCGGCGCTGCGACACGCCGCATTCAATACTGCATTTCCTGGCAGACCGGGTTCGAGATCGGGCTTGGGGATTTTGATGGTGGATCGCCAGGGTCACTGACGCGCGCGACCATCCTGGCGTCGTCCAATTCCGGTGGCTTGGTCGCGCTGCCAGCGGGCACCAAGGATGTGTTCAGCGTGGTGGATCCTGCGGCGCGGGAAGTCATTGCCATTGCTGCCACTGCCAATCTGGCGCTGGCGGATATCGGCAATACGGTGGTGTTCTCGGGCGCTGCGGCGGCAACGCTCAATCTGCCCGCGGTTTCCGCAGTGGCGTCCGGCGCTGGCTGGCTGGTGATGAACCTTGGCAATGCGGCGCTGACGATTGATCCCAATGCCAGCGAGACGATCAATGGTCAGGCGACCATTGCGCTGCAGCCGGGCATGACAGCCAACATCCTGCGCTTGGGTGGTGCGCAATGGGTGGCGAGCATTTATGGCCATGGCCGGCTGATTGGCGAGTATGTGCAAGTGGCCGGCCCCAACCTGCCGCCGTTTTGTGTGTGGCCCAATGGGCAGAACCTCTCGCGCAGCGCCTATGCGACCCTCTTTTCCGCACTCGGCACCACCTATGGTGCGGGGGATGGCAGTACCAGCTTTGGCACGCCGGATGTGCGGGGCCGCGCGCTGTTTGGCCTGGATAATCTGGGCGGGGCGGCGGCCAGCCGTATTACCAGCGGTGTTTCGGGCATCAATGCTGCTGCACTTGGCAATGCGGGCGGTGATCAGCGCATCGGCACGCATGGCCACGCCGCGACACAGGCAGCGCATAACCATGCGGGCTCGACCGATACGCGTGGTGGATCGGGCAGCATTTATGGTTTGCGCTACACCGATCATCGCGGAACGAATGGCATATTCAGCTTTGCGACGGGGCCGAATAGCTGGGATGCGAATAACGGGCAGTCCAATACCTGGTCGGCAAGCCTGGATACGACGCATGCCCATAATGTCACCATCGGCAATCGCGTGAAGGGATTAGCAGGCTGCTTGAAAGTCCCGCCAATCCTACGCCGCCTCGGCAGGCCATTCCCGTCGGGCCTTTTCCAGATCGTGTGCGGTTTGCAGGTTCATCCAGAACTCCGCCGAAACACCAAAGCGGCGCGAAAGCCGCAGCGCCGTATCCGCAGTGATCGCGCGTTCACCACGTATGATTTCAGTGATCCGATTAGGCGGCACGCCAATATCGCGCGCAAGCGCTCGGGCAGAAAGCGTCATAGGCAGCATGAATTCCTGCTCAAGCACCTCTCCAGGTGGCACCAGCGGCAGCGCTTGGCCCTTGCTATGCGCCGCCAGCTTGGCCTTGCCGCTTGCGATATCAGCGCGGCTGATCGTCACGCGCTTGTGGGGCATCTGACTTCTCCTCAATGGTAGTCCACCATCTCAACTTCATGCGCGGCGCCATTGCGCCAGACAAAGCAAAGCCGCCATTGATCATTGACCCGAATGCTATGCTGCCCGGCGCGATCACCTTTCAGCGCTTCAACCCGATTATTCGGCGGTATGCGTAAATCTTCCAGGCGTATCGCAGCATCCAACATGCGCAATTTGCGCCGCGCGACGGACAGAATATCCGAAGGAAAGCCCTTCGGGGCCTGTCCCAGAAACACCAGCGCCGTGCGCTTGCATCCGAAGCTTTCGATCACAGGGGCGTTCTGTATCGCATAACGGGCGTTATGTCAAGCATAACAATACCGCAAGGCGAACTGGCTTTTCGAACGTTCCGACAATTTCAGAGGTGAGGCCAATCATGGACAATGTCATCGAGGATTCCATCCAGGCGCCCGCGACGCTGCCGGCGGAAGGTGCGGATACCTTGTCGGCGCCAAGGCTGCGCGTTACCGCCGAGGTCGTCGAAGCCTTCGGGCCAGCGCTCACTGATCGCGTGGCAGCTTATGTTGCCGCGCTGGAAGCGCACAGGTTCAGTGTCGGCGAACCCCGCCCGGTCGAGCATCCGCTGGTTGAGGCCATCGTCGCGGCTGGTGGCATGGAGGTGGTCGAGATCATCCCCGATCCTCCAAAGCCTGAACCCGTTCCGGTGGTTGAAGTCATAACAGTGCCTGAGGACCCGCCTCCGCCACCCGCACCACCACCTGGCGAGATCACCAAGCTGCGTCTGGTCGAAACCCTAGGCGCCACGGGAAAACTGCGTGATGCCATGGCACTTCTGAAACTTGAAGCGCCCACCACCGATCTTACCGATGCGGAATTGCTGCTGCGCGAACGGTGGCTTGCAGCTCAAAAGCTCAATCTGCTCGCGCCCGAAGTGGCCGCGCTGCTGAAGGCCATCGGCTTTGACTCCTCCAGCCTGATCGCATGATCGCATGATTGCATCCGATGCGCCTGCCATGGACGCGCCGGCCTTTCTGGGCGGCGGCATGTCCAATGCAGCGCTGGCAACGCGGCCCGGCCTGATCCTTGGCCCGCAACCCAGCGCCGCCGTGCTGCTGCTCGAAATCGCGATCCGCACGGCCAAGGATGTACCGGCACCACCGGAACCACCACCGCCGCCGCCAAGCATCATTAGCGACGGGTTGGTGCTGCATTTCGATGTCGTCAACCCGGCATGCTACCCGGGCAGTGGCCTGGCCTTCACGGATCTGAGCAGCAGCGCCAATCATGGCACCCTGACCGGGCCCACCAATATCGCCGATGGTGCGATCAATTTCGATGGCACCACCAACCTCACCACCACCAACCTTATTTCCAATCCGCAGAGCTTTACCATCGGCGTCTGGTTCCGAACCTCTGCCGCACTCGGGCGCAAGCTGATCGGTTTCGAAACATCGCAGATCGGTGGTTCCGGTGGCTATGATCGGCACTTCTATGTGGACACCGCCGGCCAATTGCGCTGGGGCGTCTGGAGCCCAGGGGCATCGACTTTCCTCTACGGCAATGTGACCAACAACCAATGGCGCTACGCCGTGGTGTCCTTCAACAATGGCGCCACGCTACACAGCATGAATGGGCAGGCCATCGGCAATGTCACTGCTGTATCGCAGCCCTTTGATGGCTATTGGCGCATTGGCGGGCAGAGCCTGAATTTCTGGCCCTCCGCCACCGCCGGCTTTTTTGTCGGCAGCATCGCGGCAGTGGAAATCTATAACCGCCCGCTGGTGATCACGGAGATCGAGCAGAACTTCAACATCAACCGGGGGCGCTTTGGCCTATGATCAGCTTTGACGCCCTTGGCATGCTGGCGCCGGCCTTACTGCCGGATGCCTTTCTGGCGCCGGAGCGGATCGCGACGCTGCGCCTGGCCTCGGCCGCCTTTGTCTCGGCGCCAAGCGATACGCCGGCGCTGGCATTTTATGAACCGCGCATTCTGGAGGATATCGAGATTGGCCAATCCGCGGCGGATGCACTGGCGGTCGGTGGCAGGGTGGCGCTGACGGTCTCAGAAATCGCGCTGGCGGATGGGGATAACTTCTCGGCCGACCTTGCGCGATATGGTGTGGCCGATGGTCGGGCCGTGCGGCTGCTAAGCCTGCCGGTGCTCAATCCGCGCGCGAGTGATTTCGGCACCACCCTTGCTGCCGCCAGCCTACCCTTCACGGGCATCCTGCGCGGGGTGGAACGTGGTGGCGATTTCCGCGCCAGGCTGGCGCTGGGCGATGTGACGGAACGGATGGCGACGCCACTGCAGCCGGTGCTGTTTCAAGGCACGGGCGGCCAGGAAGGCGGCATTGAACTCAAGGGCCGCCCGAAGCCCGTCACGCTCGGGCAGGTGTTCAATATCGCGCCGGTGTTTCTGGGTAACATCGATCTCGGTGCGGGCAGTCTGCCGACCTATCAATCACATTGGCGCGCGATTGCCGGGCATGACGCCATTCGCATTCGTGGCGTGGCGCAGGTGGTTGTCTCGGAAGGCACACCCCTGGTTGGACAGGCGCGGGATTATCCGGCCCTGGGGTTGTTCCAGCTTGGGGCGGCACCTGATGGCGATGTCACGGCCGATCTGCGTGGCGATAGCGGTCCGATCTATGTGAACAGCATCGCCGGCATTCTGCGCCGCATGTTGGAAAGCCTGGGCCTCGCTTATGACACAGCCGATTTCGACACTACCGCCTGGGCTTTTGCTGAGGCCGACCTGCCGGGCATTGTCGGCTTTCACCAGGGCGCGACCGCGACCACCACGCTCGCGGCCGCCGAGGAAATCCTGGCCGGGTCGGGCGCGATGCTGGCAGCCGGTCGAGGCGGAAAGCTGCGGCTTGCGGACCCTCTGGCGACCGACACGCCGCAATTCGATTTGCCCTCGGCCTGCGTGCTGGCCTGCGAGCCCTTGCCACTACCGGCAAGCCTGCGACCCCTGCCGCGCGCCATTGCCGTGCGCTGGGGCCGCAACCACGCACCGCTGTCCAACATGGCCGGCAGCGTCGCGGCGGCGGATCGGCAGCGCCTGTCGCAGGAAGGCAGCTTTGCCCGGGCCGAAAGCAGCCTGATCACGTCACGCGTGGCACAGCAGCGAGAAATCTTTTTCCCCGCCGCCTATTGGACCGAGGCTGAGGCGCTGGCGCGTGCCGAGAAATGGCGCACCGTCCTGGAAGCCGGGCCACGCATGGTGCGGGTTCTGACGGATCGGTTTCTGGGCCAGATCGAGATCGGGCAGATTGGGCGTATCACCTATCCGGCCTTTGGCTTTGATGAGGGGTTTGTCGGTGTTGTGGTCGGCTGGCGAGAGAGCCTGACAGCGCGGCGGGTTGAAATCACACTCTGGGGGGCGGGCTGATGCCAGGGGCGTTCTTGCAGCAGGACCGGGTGGCGACGGGCAGCTTGGCATCCGCGCAAGCCACCATTGCCACCATGACGATCACGAACCTGCAGGATCCGCAGCCGCGCCGGCGTGCGCGGTTGATGGGGAGCACAGCGACCATCACCGCTGATCTCGGGGCGGAAGTGCCGGTGGATTGCGTGGCGCTGATTTCCACGACGCTCGGCGTAGGGGCCTTGGTGCAGGCGCGGCTTTCGAATGCCGCGAATTTCAGCGTCGCGCTTGCGGACACCGGGCAGGTGACTGCCGAGGCACAGGATGAAAGCCAGGGGAATGTCGTGCTGGTACTGCCCGCACCAGTGACCGCGCGGTATCTCCGCGTTGATCTGACCGATGGCGCGGCGCCTTACATGGACATCGGCCTGCTTGTTGCGGGGCAGCTTTGGCGGCTGCTGCGCGGCACGGCTTACGGCATTCGCGAAGGGCGAGTGATGCTCGATCGGCGCGACCGCAATCCCTACACCGGGGCAGAATTCCCCGTCCCGGCGATCGTGAACCCGCGCATGGCTGCCTTCACACTGCCAGCGCTTTCCTCCGCCGAGGCGCGCAACCAGCATCGCGACATGGTCCGCCGCCTTGGAGCGGCGCGGGATACGCTTTGGATCGCGGAACTCACCGACACCATGGCCGAGCGAAACCGCCGCGCCATCTGGGGGGCGATGAACGCCCCTGGCGATGACGCCGCCATCAGCCGGGACAGCCTGCCGTTGGCGTCACGCGGGTTCAGGGTGGTGGAGAGGGTGTGAGGCGTGTACCTCAGCCAACCGCCATTCCCTCATCAAGTGAAGCACTGGCCACGATGGTCTGGAATTCCTCCGTCAAATCCGCATGATGGCGGCGCAGATAGCTCGCCACTGCCTTGTTGCCCATCAGCTTGGCGACATAGCCGCGCGCCACGACAAGGCTCAGTACATCCGTATTGTAAGAAGACTCAATCGCGCGGAAACGCGACTGCACCAGCGACATCTCCTGCTCCATTCGCGCCATCTGCTCCGCCGATAGGCCGCCGATTTTCTTCGGGCGTTCGGGTTCCACCAGCTGCGCCTGGGGCGTGGCAGCCAAGAGCGCCTGCGCATAGCTTCGCGAGAAATTGCGTAGGCTGCACATGAGCTCCGCACATTCAATCTGCCGTGCCGGCTTCATTTTTTTCAATTGATGGGTGAGCTTCATGGAAAACTGTTGGTCCTTCAGCAGTTCCACCACCTCAGGGCAGATACCATCCAACAAATCCCGCTTTTGTCGGATGGTCCCGATATTGACATCCAGGGCGCGTGCCAAATTAGCCTCCTTCACACCGCGTTCCAAGGCGCGCAGGATCATGAAGTGTTCCTGGATGGTCGCCAGCCGATTGACGCGTCGGTTATAGGTAAAGCCCTCGTCATCGCGCGCGACAATGCAGGCAATGCGCTCCCATCCCAGATCGTGCGCAATTCTCAGCCGCACATGCCCATCCAGGATCATATGCATGCGCGTCTTGGCATCGCCCGGCGTGATGGAAAGCGGCTCAATCAGCCCGACCTCCTTCATGGATGCCTTGATCTGAATGTATTTCCGCAGGCGGGCGAGGTCCTTGGGCAGGCTGCGCGTGGGCAATAGCCGCTCAAGCGGCAGATCCAGAACCTTCTCCTCAAAGGCACTCGGTAGCTTCATGCGCGCCCCATGCCGCGAATGCGGTCCTCAAGCTGTCGCGGTTGGCTGGAAAGCCCCTCCGCCCGTAGTAGGTTCACGAAATTCTCATCGCCAAGCAGATTGCTCATGGCCGCGACAATGAAGGCCATGCGCTGCTGCACCAGATCGGATTTGCGGATCAGCATTTTTTGGCGCTGCACTTCCTGATTATAGGCCCGCACCAGCGCCGAGGAAGAAAGCCGCGGTCCCGACCGTGTAAGCCGCTTGCCAAAGTTCTTCCCTAAAAGTTGGCGTTTTTCGATAATGCGTCGCGCGGTCAGCAGCTTTCGGCCCCGCAGCTGGCCGCTTTCGTAACTGGCCTGCAGCACTTCCTGGATCTGACCATCAGCCGAACTCGCAATCTTGACCGCCACATGCAACGGCACCCGGCCAGATTCGACCGCCGTGATCAGTCGGTCCTCCCCTTGATCCAGTAAGGTCAGGATACCCCTGACCCAAGTGAGGTCCTGCGCGGTCTTGCGCGCGATGGTCGCCACGTCATAGCCGCGCTGGCGCAGGTTGCGGATGGTCTCGATCTGCTCGGTCGCCGGCGTCTGACGCCGCGCGATGTTCTCAACCAGGCTCATCACGAATGCCTCCTCGTCAGAGGCGGCGATAACCTGTGCTGGAATCTCGGTTTCACCGAGCGCCTGGAAGGCTTCCACGCGGCCCTGGCCGCAGACCAGCATGAAGCGCTCACGTTCCCCAGTGCCGCGCCGCGTCACGGTGATAGGCTTCTTGAGGCCGAGCGCCTTGATGGAGGCAACAATCTCCCGGAAGGTTTTCTGGTTACGTTCGCGTGGATTGAGGATTTCAATACGATCAATCGGGATCAGTCTGATATCCTCGCTCTCGCGCGCGATGTGACTCATGCGGCCCTCCTTATGCTGGCGCGTTGCGACATGTTGTAGAGCATCGAAAGATTATCGAAGCGGTAGCCATCCAGCAGAGAGGCATTCACTTCGCCAAGCGTCAGGCGACTTGGGCCGAGATCTATCCAGGGCAGCAGATAATAATCGAGTGGCGCCGTGTTATCCTGGTTCAGACGAACGGCGATGGTCACATCTGGCCGCAGGCTAGTGTCCAGGCGCAGCTTCCAGCGTTGCCTTCCTGCATCATTGATATTGCAGCGGGCCAGGATCAGGGAGGCGGAGAACTCGTCATTGATCCGCAGCAGATCGGTAGCGCTGTCGCGTTCAATCGTGGCGCCCAGCGCCAAAATTTCGCTTTCCACCTGCTGTACCAATTCAGGATGCATGCGGCGCAGCAGCTTGTTCACTTCGAGAAAGGCGTAATCCCGATCTGGTGAGAACCCAATCAGCGCATAGGCCCGCACCAGTCCACCAAAGCGGCTGGCATAGACACTGGAGGAGGCCATGCCCTCCGTCTCGTCAATCAATATGCCAGAGAGAAAGCCGCGTTCCTGGTAAAGCTGCTTGAGCCGGTCGAGCAATTCGGTATCGCTCTGCCGGCGAGAGCGTGCCTGGATGATGCCCTGGGCAGTGTAGAACCATTCAACCGGCACCACCGGCGTAAAGGCGCCCGGCTTGCGCACCCAGGCTTCGGGCGGATTGGCCACACGGTGCTGCTTGAGCTTGAAGGACTTCCGATTATAGACGTTATTGCCGATGTATTTTTCATTGGTGAGAATTTGATGCACCGTCCCGCTGGTCCAAAGTCGGCCAAGATCGGTGCGCAGCCCATCGGCATTGAGTTGGCGCGCAATCTCTCCCTCATTCAGGCTTTCCTCAAGAAAGCACCGATAGATCCTTTGGACTATCTCAATCTCATCTTCGGGGCCGGGGCGAAGCACGACGCGATCTGTCTGAAGGCTTTTATGCTCCCCACGTTTCAGTTCGGCCTTGAGCGCCCCGGATTGGTCGAGCAGTACGCGGCGTAGGCCAAATCCCGCAGAGCCACCCTGGCGATAGCCAAGTTCGATCAGGCGGCATTGGCCAGCGAAAACCTTGGCGGATAATTCGCGGCTATATTCCCCGGCCATGGCGCGCTTGACGCCCTTGACGATGGTTGAAACCGGCGAGCCATCATTATCGAACTGCTCCGCGCAATAAACCACGCGAATGCCGGCCTGCTTGCAGATGAATTCGTAATACGCGCTTTCATCAGCGTCCTGGAAACGACCCCAGCGGCTGACGTCATAAACAAGAATCAGTCCGAAATCGGTCTTGCCTGCGCGCACATCGGCGAGAAGCTTTTGCAGCCCCTCCCGGCCACCGATGTTGAGGCCGCTTTTGCCTTCATCGGCATAGGTGCGGACAATTTCGATATCGTTTCTTGCTGCGTATTCCTTGATCTTGTCGCCTTGATTTTCAGTCGAGTATTGCTGGTGCTCCGTCGACATGCGCACATATTGCGCGGCGCGGCGAGCAAGCGGCAATCGAGGCGTTTCTGTCTGCATCTTTGGATTGAGCCAAATCGTTTTTCGTATCTGTGACGCATAAGGATGGGTGCGCGGCATGGCAAGTCTTATCTTTGAAAATCTCTAGGCATGAAATGAGAAAAATGGATTATGCTTATGAAAATTCGAAGTGCATCAGAATTATAGATTCATACTTTTCTGCAAAACGAAGATTGCAGGCATCAATACCGCCATCACAAAACAAACATCGCCAGCGCCGCCTCAGCCATCACCGCCGTGGCCAGCTGAGCCACGTCACAATCCAAATGTATCGCGGAAGCGCTCAATTCGATGCATGCGCTCGTGCAGGATGGTATGCGCGCGAGATCGGGAGTGCGCTGCGGAGCGAGATCGCGGCCACTGGCTGGTCTGCGAAAAACATCATGGGCTGGACGCCGGCGAGTGAGCGCGCGGTGAAGGGATGGATCAGTGGGAAGCGGGTGCCGAGTGGTGAGCACCTCATTCCCCTAATGGCATGCTCCGACGCCGTATTTGCCGCGGTGCTCAGGGTGACGGGGCGGGAGCGGTCATCGTGCGGGGGGCAGGTTGCCGAGGTCAGGCGCCTTCTCCGCGAGGCCGCGGAAGCGCTGGATGAGGTAGACCAGTGAGGCGGGCCAGGGGCGCGGCGCGCGAACCGACATCTTGACCAACTGGGATCAAATGATGCACTCCATGGGTTCATCAATCTTGAATTTCCTGATTCGTGGATATATCTTTCGCCTCGAAGAAGCTTGCTAAGCTCTGCGCGGACCCCCGTGAGGGCACCAAGGCGCTCGGGGCCGACAGCGCTCGGAAGCTTCGGTCCCGCCTCGCGGATCTCCAGGCCGCCGATACGGTGGCTGAGTTGGTCGCGGGCCGGCCGCATCCACTGAGCGGGTCCCGCGCGGGTCAGTTCGCGCTGGACCTGGCTGGTGGACAGCGGTTGGTCTTCCGGGCGGCACGTCAGGAAGCGTCGACAACCGGCGCTGATTGGAAACGGGTCACTGCAATCGAGATCGTGTTTATTGGGGATTACCATGACTGAGACCGCCTTCGCCCCAGATTGGGTCTCCCCTCCTGGTGAGACCATCGCCGATGTCCTCGACGAGCGCGGTTGGACGCAGGCGGAGCTGGCAGATCGGCTGGGCTTCACGCGCAAGCACGTCAACGACCTGATCCAGGGCCGTTCGACCATGACGCCGGACGCAGCAGAGCGTCTGGCTACTGTGCTCGGTTCGACCACAGGGTTCTGGCTCCGGAGGGAGGCGCAGTATCGCGCGGCGCAGGAAGCGCTTCGGGCCCGTGAAGAGCGGAAGGCGCAAACGGAGTGGCTCAATGAGTTGCCGCTCCGAGACATGGTTGGCTTCGGTTGGGTGCCGAAGGTCAAGGATCGGGCCGACCAGTTGGCCGAGTGCTTGCGCTTCTTTGGGGTCGCGTCTGTCGATGCGTGGCGGCAGCATTACGCAACGCCGGCCGCAGCGTTTCGTGCGGCCAAATCGCAATCCATGACAGTCGGGGCTGTGGCCGCATGGCTGCGGCAGGGGGAGCGGTCAGCAGAGGCTCTGGCCTGCAGGCCATTCAACGAAGCGGGCTTTCGAGCTATCCTTGCTGAGTTTCGCGCATTGACGACCGAACGGCCCGAATGTTTCGTTGATGCCTTGGTCAGCCGCTCTGCTGCCTGCGGTGTCGCGGTGGTCTTCGCGCCAGCACCAAAGGGCTGTCCCGCGAGTGGCGCGACGCGTTGGCTGGCGCCCAATAGGGCTTTGCTGATGCTGAGCCTCCGCTATCGCACAAATGACCATCTCTGGTTCACGTTTTTTCACGAGGCGGCTCACATCCTGCTGCACGGCAAGCGGATGCAGTTCATCGAGGGTGTCGAGCCGCTAGATCCGAATAGTGAAGTCGAAGCAGATGCCTTTGCCAGAGATTGGCTCGTGCCGCCGGCTCAGGCTCGCAAGCTTCAGGCGCTGGCAAAAGAGGGTGCTGTATCGGCTACACGAGTGACGGCGCTTGCCAAGGAAATCGGTGTCGCGCCGGGGATTGTTGTGGGGCGGATGCAGAAAGAGAAGTGGCTCCCTTGGACGCACCTCAATGGGCTCAAGGTGTCCTACACGTGGGCGAAAGACCGTTCCGCCGCCTGAAAGGTCCATTCGGCGCAAGTGCTGAGTGAGCGCCGCGTTCTCCAAGGCTCCAGCCTTGAGACCGTTCGCATCCCGGTACGCCTCATCCGCCAGATTTAAAGTGATCCGCTCTCTCCGCCCACTGGATCCTCCCTCTGAATGGCAGGATTCCTGGGGTTTTTGGGGCGGACCTGTTGACCGGCCAGGGCGGGAAAAGCCCGAAAATCGCTCTCCGTCGGCCGATTCTCTCGGAACCTGTTGACTTGGCTGATTTAGTACGGAGGTTGTAAGCTATTGATATAGATTGATTTTCGGATGGAGAAAATGTGGCTTGGTTAGCAGCAAACCTGCCTGAGATCCGTACTTAAAAATCGAACCATAGGTACGGGGCATCTTTGCAAGCCAACGCCATCACTCGATCCGGACACCAATCTCGCGGATCAAGGGAGCCCAGAATTCCCGCTCCCGACCAAGGAAGGCCGCGAACTCTTCGGGAGTCCCTCCACCGACTTCAGCGCCCAGCGCCGTAAGCCGCGCCCGCACCTCTGGTACCAGCAAGGTCCGCGCTGCCTCAGTATGCCAATAACGGACGATCGGCTCCGGCGTGCCGGCCGCCGCGAAAAGCCCATACCATTCATACGTCTGTACATCCCGCTGTCCAGCTTCGACCAAGGTTGGCAGATCAGGAAAGGCATCAGAGCGGCGGCTGCCTGTGGTCGCCAGGGCGCGGATACGCCCAGCCTCAGCGTGTGGTTTACTTGAGGCCGGGCTATTGATCATCACGTGGATGTGGCCCGCGACCAAGTCATTGAGCGCCGGTCCACCGCCGCGATAAGAAACCCCTACAATATCAAGTCCTGCACGCCGCTTCAGCAGTTCCATGGTTAGATGGCCAGAAGTCCCGGGGCCAGGCATTCCATAGCTCAGCTTTCCCGGATTCACCCGTGCATAAGCGATGAACTCCGCCACACTGCGCACCGGAACGCTCGGATGAACCGTGAGCACGCCGGGGAAGTTCGCAAGATGCGCGATGGGTGTGAAGTCTCGGACAGAATCATAAGGCAAATTCGGAACGGCTACCGCATTCACCGTGTGGGTGCTGAGTAGAATGCCAAGAGTATGACCATCCGGTGCTGACTTCGCCACCAAATCGGTACCAACGACCATGGCGCCGCCGGCGCGGTTCTCCACAACTACGGGCTGCCCCACCGTATCCGTGAAGCGTTGCCCAAGCAGTCGCCCTAGCAAATCGGTAGTACCGCCCGGCGCGACTGGAACAATCATTCTCACTTGTCGGCTTGGCGCCCACCCCTGTGCAAGAGCCGGCACCGCACCTGTTGGTAGCGCACCTAAAATGAGCTTCATGAGTTTACGACGACTAGGCATGATTGAATCACCCTTCTTTCGCGCGGGATTTTGCCCTATCGTTTCCGCTTAGTACAGGCATTTCGAAATTTCACGGTTCCGCATTTATGCAGGATCATCACATAAGCTCCCGATAACCATGTTTCTGCCGACGACACTGAATCAAGAAGCTTTACGTAGACTTCGGATTCCTAGTGCCCTGCAACCGCAAGTGCCCAACCCTATGACAAGTGGGACAACGCAAAGCGAAGTTGGCCGTCGTAGTGTAACGAATTCCTTCTTCCAGAGGGTGCTCGTGGTGAACGTCAAGGAACCTAACTTGGCCCCAGGCCGTCTGCGCGCCGATTCGGCTCTTCCGCAACAGAAGCCTTAGGCGCTCCTGGGCCGCTCCGGATGACCGGGGGGTTTAGGCGTGTCCGGAGGCCATCACCAACGAAGCCAATCGCCGCTGGCGGCGGTAGGAGCAGGAAGGTCGCCAGCGCCGCCGCCGCCATCACCGCCGTGGCCAGCTGAGCCACGTCACAATCCAAATGCCTCGCGGAAGCGCTCAATGCGATGCATGCGCTCGTGCAGGATGGTGACGATGCCGATGTTTCCATCGGCCAAGCGGCGCCAATAGACGAAATGCCTTTCGTACCGGAGAAAGTACCCCTGAACACCGAATTCCGCCGGTATCGGGTGCGATAGCACCTGATGAGTACTGATTTTCTCAAAGGCCGCGAATAGGCCGGTGATATAGCGATCAGCCTGTTCGGCGCCCCAGCGATCCCGAGTGTAGCGATAGATCTCGTCGATGCGATGAGACGCAGCCTCCTGGACGCGGACCGATGCCATCCTGAGTCACGCCTTATTGCGCGCGATGACCTCGGTTACCGAAAGCGAATGGTAGGACGCGTCAGGCGCTGCAAAGGCATGCTGCAATTCAGCCTTCAGCCTATCGAAAGCTTCTCGCTCCACCCGCTCCTTATCGCGGCGGATAAGGTCACGAATGTATTCGCTGATATTCTCATAGGACCCCGTCTCGCTGACATTGGCCGCCACGAACTCGCTTAGGGCGCCGCTGAGGCGGACTGTCATCGTGGTGGTAGGGGGCATGGCGGAATCCCAAGGATATGGCTGTCTTCAGGATAACCAAAATTGCACACAAAACAAGGTTCATGGCGACTACACCGCCAGGGGCTTCATCCAGAAGAGGCGCTTCGCCTTGGCTCCCGGTCCCCACCGCTCCAGCACAGGACCTCCGCTCTCCAGGCAACAGGTCACCGTCACCGGAACCTTGAGGTAACGCACGCCATTGGCCTCGGCCTCGGGGAAGCGGCCGGCGCGGATGTTCACCTGGATCGAGGGCAGCAGCAGCGTGAGGGCAGCGAGCTTGGCGTCGCGCGCAGTCGGGAAGGCGACGAAACCTGCCTCCCTGGCGCCGTCCTTTACATGCGGGTTGTGCGTGCGCTGTTCAGCGACCGTTCTTTCCCAGGCGAAGTGGTCGCGTCCTGGCGCCTTGGAGTCATGGCACATCTACGTAAGCCGATTTTCCTCTGACCCTGCCGCCCATGCTGCAATTCTACCAGATCAACCGAAAAATCGAATTCCCTGATGACTTTCCACATGGTCTGCAAGAATTATGAAACGCATGCCACCAGCCGCACATCAATGCTTCAACATACCCGTCTTGGTCAGCCCCATAGCCACGACCCAACCGAGCACCACACCCACAAGCGCCCCACCGGACGCGTGGATGAACCATGCTATGAAGCCTGATGCTACTCCG
>JAPLOJ010000078.1 GCA_026400795.1 Alphaproteobacteria bacterium | reverse complement strand
GCACTCCCCGCCAGGCCCGCGGCGAGCGGCTGCGCTTTCAGCGCCCCTGCCGGTCAATCATAGGTCACCAGCCGCGCCGCGGCTTCCCGGTCATAACCTTTGGAGGCCATCAAAAGCTGACGCGTATAGGCCTGCTTTGGGTCTTCACGGCGAAGAGTCGCGATATCCATCTCCTCCACGATCAGGCCGCGATTCATGACGGCCAGCCGGTCGCACATATGCGCAACCACTGCCAGATTATGGCTCACCAGAATGATGGTCAGGCGCTGCGCCGCACGCAGCCCGCGCAGCAGGTTCAGGATTTCTGCCTGTACGCTGACATCAAGCGCGCTGGTTGGTTCATCCAACAGCAGCACCTTCGGTTCCAGCATCAGCGCGCGCGCTATGGCCACGCGCTGGCGTTGCCCGCCGGAAAGCTGATTTGGATAGCGGAAGCGAAAATTCGCCCCTAGCCCAACATCGGCCAGAGCTTTTTCAACGCGCGCCGCAACATCGCCGATGCCGTGGATTTCCAGCGGCTCAGACAGGGTGCGATCAACCGAATGGCGCGGATGGAGCGATGCGTAAGGGTCCTGAAACACCATTTGTACAAGGCGTGGCAGGCGCACATCACGCTGGCTGACATCCAAGCCATTGATGCTCGCCCCACCCGTCCAGTTGCGATTAAGCCCGGCCAGGGCGCGGAGCACGGTAGATTTGCCGCTGCCGCTTTCGCCCACCAGACCAAAGCTTTCGCCTTCCTCCACGGCAAAGGAAATGCCGCGTACCGCATGCACCGCATCGCGGCCCTGTCCGAAGCTCACAACCAGATCGCGGACGGTGATCACTGCTAAGCGTCCAGCCAGGCCGGGTCCCGCGACAGGGTCGGCAATTCCGCGCGGTCATCGGCAATGCGCGGCAGGCTGCGCAGTAGGCCTTGCGTATAGGGATGCGTCGCACCGGCAAGATCGGGCGCCGCGCGTTCTTCCATAACGCGGCCGGCATACATGACCAGAACGCGATCACAAAAACTGCCGACCAGATCAAGATCATGGCTGATGAAAATCAGCCCCATGCCGCGCTTGGCCACAAGATCATCCAGAATGGCCAGAACCTGCATCTGCACCGTGACATCAAGCGCGCTGGTCGGTTCATCGGCAATCAGCAAATCGGGTTCCGGCACCAGCATCATAGCAATCATGATGCGCTGGCCCATGCCGCCGGAAACCTCATGCGGGTAAAGCCGCATGACGCGTTCCGGATCGCGGATGCGCACCGCTTCCAGCATCTCCAGCGCCTTGCGCCGCGCCTCACGCGCGGAAACCCCGCCATGGATGCGTGCCGCTTCCGCAATCTGCTGGCCGACTGTCATGACCGGATTGAGTGAGTATTTGGGATCCTGCAGCACAAGCGAAATGCGCGCGCCGCGAATGCCGCGCAATTGGCGGGCGGAGGCACCAAGCAGATCAATCCCATCAAAACTCAGCTTGCGTGCTTCCATACGTGCCGCGGCCGGCAGCAGGCGCATGATGGCGCGCCCAGTGAGTGACTTTCCGGAACCAGATTCGCCCACAATGCCAAGCCTTTCGCGCCCAAGGCTGAAGGATACGCCGCGCACGGCTTCAAACCGCCCGGTTGGGGTGGCGAAGCTCACCCGCAAATCCTCCACTTCAAGCAGAGGCTTCATTTCTTCTGCCTTGGATCAAGCACATCGCGCAGCCCATCCCCCAAAAGATTGAAGGCAAGGCTCACGATGAAAATCGCAAGCCCCGGAATGGTCGCGACCCACCATTGATCCAGAATATAACGCCGCCCAGAAGAAACCATGGCGCCCCATTCCGCCATGGGCGGCTGAGCGCCCAGGCCCAAGAAACCAAGGCCAGCCGCGGTTAGGATAATGCCCGCCATATCAAGTGTTACGCGCACCGTGAGTGAGGATACGCAAAGCGGCATGACATGCCGGAACAGGATGCGCCCGGTTCCCGCCCCCTGAATGCGCGCCACCGCGATGAAATCACTATTGCGGATGGTCATTGTCTCGGCCCGCGCGATGCGTGCATAGGGCGGCCATGACGTCAGCGCGATGGCAATGACCGCGTTTTCAATCCCCGGCCCTAAAGCCGCGACAAAGGCCAGCGCCAGAATAAGGCTTGGAAAGGAAAGGAACACATCGGTAACGCGCATCAGTGCGGCATCCAGCCAGCCGCCCAGATAGCCCGCTGCCGTGCCGACAATCAGCCCAATCGGCGCGGCAATCAGTGCAACCAACACAACGATGTAAAGGGTCACGCGCGCGCCATAGATAATGCGCGAGAGGATATCGCGCCCGAATTCATCGGTGCCCAGCAAATGCGCGCCCGTACCGGGGGGCAGTAGCCGTTGCGCCAGATTCTCCTCATGCGGGTGATGCGGCGCAATCCAGGGTGCCAGCACCGCAATCACGATAAGCGCAACCACAATCGCAAGCCCAAGTAGCGCAAGGCGGTTTTGCCGAAATTGCAGCCAACCACGATAAGCCTGACCAAGCTTAGCTTCGCGGCGGGAGCGTGGCGTTTCGGAAAGCAGCCGGGCGCGCCACCCTTGTTTGGCGTGATCGCTCATTTCGCGCGCGGGTCCAGCAAACGATAGAGCAGATCAGACAACAGATTAATGCCGACGAATACAAGGCCGACGACAATTGTTGCCCCCAGCACCGCATTCATATCGGCGGCCAGCAGCGCCGTTGTCAGGTAGCGGCCAAGCCCGGGCCAGGCAAAGACGGTTTCGGTTAGCACCGCCCCTTCCAGCAGCCGCGCATAGGAAAGTGCAATCACGGTCACCAGCGGGACCGAGACATTGCGCAAGGCATGCACCCAGATGATACGTGCTTCTGACACGCCCTTGGCGCGTGCGGTGATGATGTATTCCTGATTGAGCTGTTCCAGCATGAAGCTGCGCGTCATGCGCGCGATATAGGCGATGGAGAAATAGCCCAGCACGGCCGAAGGCAGCACAACATGGCCGAAGGCGTTCCAGAAAACCTCCCACTCCCGCGCGATGGCGGCATCAATCAGGATTACGCCGGTGACAACCGGCACCATGTCTTCGAAGAAAACACTAAGCCTTCCTGGACCCTGCACCCAGCCAAGAATACCGTAGAAGACTAGTAACCCGATAATGCCAAGCCAGAAGATCGGCACGGAATAGCCAACAAGCCCGACAACGCGCACCAGCTGATCCGGCCAGCGATCCTGCCAAACGGCGCCAGCAATGCCCATGGGCACGCCAAGCGCCACACCGATGATGGTGGCGAAGGTGGCAAGTTCCAATGTGGCTGGAAAGACGCGCTTGATGTCTTCAATCACCGGTCGATTGGTCAGCAGGGATTGGCCGAAATCGCCCGCAGCCATTTTCTTTACATAAACCCAGAATTGCCACCAAAGGGGTTGGTCGAGCCCGAGCTCTCGTTTCACCGCTTCATAGACATCGCGCGGTGCCTGGTCGCCCACCACAGCGAGCACAGGATCAATCGGCACCACGCGCCCGATGAAGAAAGTGACCGCCAGTAATCCAAGCAGCGTCAACGCAACCTGAAACAGGAAGCCTGAGCTTTGGCGCAGGGCAATACTCGCCTTCACCTTATCCCTTGGTCGCACGCCAAAGAATTGCCGAAAGCCCGGGCGAGCTTGCAGCATAGCCGGTCAGGTTGCTGCGCACGGCGACTTGCACCTGCTGCTGCGCGAAGACCGCGAAGGGGGAGGTACCCATGAATTCCGCCTGGATCTGCCGATAGATTGCCGCGCGCGCATTCTGATCCCGCTCTCGCATCGCGGCTTCAGTCCGCGCGGTGAGTTCCGGGATGTTCCAGTTGTTGCGCCAAGTAAGCTTGCCCGGATTATTCGCCCCGGGCGGGTTATGCGCGAAGCCATCGGCATTGTAGTGCGGATCAGGATAGCCCAGCCCCCAAATGCCGATGAAAAGCTGATGGTTGCGCGCGCGGAATTTAGCCAGCACCTGCGCGCCGGTTGCCGGCAGCACTTCAAGTGTCACCCCGCCACGGGCGAAGCTTGCCTGCAAGGCTTGTGCAACATCAAGCGATGGGAAAGTGTTGGCCGTATCCATGGTCAGGCGAATGCCATTGGGATGCCCGGCTTCGGCAAGCAAGGCGCGCGCGCGCGTCGGGTCAAACCGCCAGGGGCGTTCATTCACCTCACCCAGGATGGCGCGCGGGATAAAGGATTGGTGCGGAAACACCTGTCCCGGCAGCAGATTATTCGCAATCGCATCATAATCCACCAGGTGCTTCAGCGCCTCGATCACACGCGGATTGGAAAGGATCGGGTCCCCCAGATTTGCGCTGAAATACTGAATGGTGCCGCGTGGAAATTCCTGGATGGAGATGCCCGGCCGGCCACGCAGCGCGGCGATGTCCGTGGGCGTCAGGTTGCGTGCCACATCCACATCCCCGCGTTCCAGCAGCAGGCGCTGGGTGGCGGCTTCCGGCACATGGCGCACGATCACGCGCTGCATATTTGCCCGGCCGCGCCACCAGCCATCATTGCGATCAAGCGTATAGCTTTCATTGGGCTGATACCGCGTCAGGCGAAAGGCGCCAGAGCCCGCTGAGTTGCGATTGAGCCAGGTATTGCCGCGATCCTCGCCGGCGTTTTGCAGCACAAGCTTGCTATCCAGCACCGAAGCAATAGTTGCCGTAAACAGGTTTTGGATAAGTGTTGGCGCATAGGCTTCATTGAAGGTGACCTGCACTTCAAAATCGCCGGTCTGCCGCACGGTTTGCTCAATGTTATCCGCGGTCAGCCCGACCGAGCGATACATGAAGGCCGGCGTACGATTGATCTGCAGCGGCCGACGCAGCGAAAACGCCACGTCTTCGGCCGTCAGCGGATTGCCGGAATGAAAGCGCACGCCTTGGCGAATCCGGAAGGTGAAGGTCTTGCCATCAGCGGAAATCGTGAAGCTTTCCGCAAGCCCCGGCAGCAATTCAGCGCTGGGCTTCGAATCATCAATGATGAAAAGTTGATCATAAACATTCTTCAGCAGATCGCTGCCGGTGACTTCGAAGGAATGATGCGGATCGAGTGCGACAAGATCATCAATCTGTGCGGCGATCACCAAGGCGTTGCGCGGTGTTTGCTGAGCGGCCGCCTGGCGCGCGCCGGGCAGGGCTGCAGCGGCAAGGCCAGCGGCGCTGGCGGTGAAAAGGGCGCGCTTCGATATTTGGGGAAACATGGCGATCACTCCGGCAAATGTTTGAAGAAAAGTCGCATTCAGCCAAGGCTTTTGTCAATCCAACTGACGTTGCCCGCTACGGCTAATCCAGTTTGGGGTAGACTCTGGCCTGATTGGAAGTGTCCGTCGTCAGATCATTTGAGACCGCTTTGCGTGCTGAGTATCGGAGTATGGACTTGTCGCGTATTCATGCCGCTCTGATTGCTCATTTAGGCTGCTTGGCGTTCGAAAGCCAGGGGACTTTTGCCTCCCAACGCTGAATGCCTGCGGCGCGGGTTATAGAAGCCGTTGATGTATTGAAAGATGGTGGTTTCGGCTTGGCGGCGGGTTTCCCAATTCCTGCGCCAGACCAGCTCGGCCTTGATGGTCTTGAAGAACGTCTCGACAATGGCGTTGTCATAGCAATTGCCCTTGCCGCTCATGGATGATTGCAAGCCGTGGTCGCGCAGAATTTTCTGGTGGTCGTGCGAACAGTATTGGCTGCCACGGTCGCTATGGAAAACGCAGCCCCGCGGCGGGGACCGTAGCGCGATGGCCATTTTCAGTGCACGGATCGCCAGATCGCGTTTCAGGCGATCACTGACAGCCCAGCCGATGACGCGCCGGGAGTGCAGGTCCAGGATCACCGCCAGATAGAGCCAGCCCTCCCGGGTCCAGATGTAGCTGATGTCACCCGCCCATTTCTGATTGGGTTGATCGGCAGTGAAATCGCGCTCAAGCAAGTTTGGGGCAATGTCGAACGTGTGATCGCTGTCCGTCGTCGCCTTGAACTTGCGTTTTCTTTCAACGACAATTCCGTTGTCTCGCATCAGCCTCCCGACACGCCGGTGCCCCACTTCGACCCCAACTTCCTTCAATTCTTCGGTCATGCGCGGGCGGCCGTAGCTGCCCAGGCTCAGGCGTGATTGCTCCTTAATATGGGCCAGAACCACCATGTCCATGCGTTGCCTGGGGCTGGCGGGGCGCCTGCGGAAGGCCCGCAATCCGCGTGGGCTGACATTCATCACGCGGCACAGCCGACCGATCGGAAAGGCCCCACGCTGTTCTTCGACGAACCTGAACCTCACGGCTTTTGGCTCGCGAAGAACTGGGTGGCTTTTTTTAGGATGTCCCTCTCCTCCTTCAGGATACGGACCTCACGACGAAGTCGTTCATTCTCCCGGGCAAGCTCGCGGTCCTCGGCAGAGACCACATCCGTACCACGGTGCGCGCTCACCCATTTGTTCAGGGTCGAAAAGCCGACCCCCAGATCATCCGCAACCTGGCGCCGTGAAAGCCCGCTGGTCAGCGCTATCCGCACCGCTTCTTTGCGAAATTCTTCCGTCCTGCCTGAGCTCATGGTTCGTCTCCTTTGCTTCACAATAGGTGATCAGAGGAGCGGCACAAAACCGGGACAGGTCCAG
>JAPLOJ010000435.1 GCA_026400795.1 Alphaproteobacteria bacterium | reverse complement strand
GCTGGATACGCCCGGCGGCGCGGTGATGGGTTCAGGCAAGCTGATCGAAGTACCCCGGCGTGGCCCAAAGCGATTGGTCACCTTGCAGCCGGCGGCTGATGCCCCTTGGCATCCTGGGATGGTGCTGCCTTCGTCTGCCCTGCCGAGCCCTTACCAGGAACAAGCCGATGACGGCGTGGAGGCGCTGATCCCTCTTGCCGCCTTTTCTGGCAGGCGGCGCCGTCAGACCCTGGTCCTGGGCGACGCCACGGTGCAGCTCCGCGTCCTGCATGGGCATTTGCGAACAGTCATGGCCGAGCGCGAAACCGCACGGGTGAGCCTTCTGGGTCCGCCAGCAGCAGTTCTGGATCTGGCCCAACGCCTGGCCGCGGCATGTCCGCTATTGCCCTCAAGCCTCAGCCTGGCTGCCGAAGCCTTGAGCCTTGCCACCGGACAGACCCCAGCCCCGCGCCGGCGCGGCGCGCCGGATACCTCGGGCGCTGAGACGCTGGAGGCTTGCTTCACGCTTGCCATTGGCCATTTGCTGGAGGTTGCGTCCCATTACGCCCCCATCGCCCGCGCTGGCACTGCGATGGAGGGCGTGCATCAATTGCGGGTCGCGATGCGGCGCCTGAGATCGGTTCTAAAGGTCTTCCGCCCGGTCACGGATGCGCCGCAGGGCCGCGCCCTTGATGAGGCTTTGCAAGGGTTTTTGAAGCTACTTGGGCCGGCACGGGATTGGGATGTGTTTTTGGCCGGGATCGGGGCGGAGATGGCCGGTCTTTTGCCGGATGATCGCCGCATGCGTTCCCTGCTGCGTGCGGCAGAAGCGGAACGCCAGGCAGCCTATAAGGGCCTTGCTGAAGCGCTGGACGGACCGGCCTGGCGCGCCTTGCTGCTCGCCGGCATCGCCTTCGTGCTCCGCAAACCCTGGCGTGACGGGGCTGATGCCGAAAGGCTTGAGCGTTTGGAGGCCCCACCACAGGATTTTGCCGCGCTGGTATTGGGAAAGCGCTGGCGCAAATTGCGCAAGGCAGGCGAAGACATCGAGGAGCTGGAGCCCGAAGCGCTGCATGAGCTTCGCCTTGATGCCAAGCGCCTGCGTTATGCCGCCGAGGTGTTTTCCCCGATCTTCCCGAGCAAGGCGACGCGCCGATTCCAGCGGAACCTTTCTGCATTGCAGGAGGAATTGGGGTTGAGCAATGATGCCTCGGTCGCGCGCGGGTTGGTGCGGCATCTTGATCGCGACAAGGATGCGGGCCGCGCCTGGGCGATTGGCATTGTGGAAGGCTGGTGCCTGGCACGAACCACAGCGGATCGCGAAGCCATTCTGGAGATTTGGGACAAGCTTGATACCAAAGAATCATTCTGGTCAGCGGATTAGCCGCATCTCTTCGTGTTTTGCGTGAGTATGACACAATTTTTTTACATCTTTGGCAGTTGTAACACGGCGAAAAATTCGGTTAACCCTGACTTGTGCGTGAACCGAGACGTATCTTTAAAGGCAGGCAGCTAAGTCCCCGCTTTGGTGGCTCCGGGCTTGGTGTTGCCTGCGCGGTGGTTGCGGCGCTTTTCCTTGGCTTTGGCTTGCCGTCCAATCTTTTTGGCTCTGCCCCGGCGGATCGCCCGATCACTGCTGAGGCCGCGCAAATCCGCGTTTTTGATGGTGAGACGCTCGGCCTTGGGGATCGTATCATCCGCCTTTCCGGTATTGCCGCCCCGGCGCGGGGTGAGGCTTGTGGCGGGGACGCCTCACGCGCCGATTGCGGCGCGGCCGCTGCTGCGGCGCTGGCGCGGATGGTGCAGGGCCAAAATATTACCTGCCGGATTGAAGGCCATGACGGCTTCCGCCGCGGGCTTGGCCGCTGCACCGCCGGCGGGCGCGATGTGAATGCGGCGATGGTGGAATCGGGTTATGCGCTGGCATCGGTATCCGTTCTGCGCCCCCTGGAAGTGGCGGCGCGTGATGGCCGGCAAGGGCTTTGGGCCGATGCCAGCCAAATGCCGGCCGATTGGCGTCGGCGCTGAGCGGCTTTGCCGTGTCCTGAAAATGGTACGAAGCTGCGCTTTACCGCGATCTTCAAGGGCAATTTACGCTTCGTCGTTAGGCTTTGCGCGCTTGCCGGTGACGGGGTTTGCCAATCTGCCCGCTACACCCTTATCCTGCATCGCACCATAATTTAGCGCCCCCGCTTGTGCTGGTGGCGTGACCGTTTTTTGAGGAAGACAAGCATGACCACGAAGTCCCAGGGGTCCATTACCATCACGCTGGATGGCACCAACAAAAGCACGACGTTGCCCCTGCTGGGCGGCACGTTGGGGCCGCAGGTTGCCGATATCCGCAAGCTTTATGGCGATCTTGGGATTTTCACCTTCGACCCCGGCTATGGCGCGACCGCTTCCTGCGAAAGCACCATCACCTATATTGATGGCGATGCCGGCATCCTGCTCTATCGCGGTTATCCCATTGATCAATTGGCCGAAAAATCGGGCTTCCTCGAAATTTCCTATCTGCTGCTGAATGGCGATCTGCCCAATGCCGCGCAGTATGAGGAATTTCGCAAGGGTGTGACCTATCACACCATGCTGCACGAACAGCTCCGCCGCTTCTTTGACGGCTTCCGCCGCGACGCGCACCCGATGGCGATAATGTGCGGCGTGGTCGGCGCTTTGGCGGCCTTCTATCACGACAATCTGGACATCAATGATGCGCGGCAGCGTGAAATCGCTGCCTTCCGCCTGATTGCGAAAGTGCCAACCATTGCAGCCTGGGCCTATAAGTATTCCATCGGCCAGCCCTTCATGTATCCGCGCAATGATCTAAGCTATGCGGAAAACTTCCTGTATATGCTGAACGCCGTGCCGGCCGAACCTTGGGTGAATAACCCGATCCTGGCGCGCGCCATGGACCGCATCATGATCCTGCACGCGGATCACGAACAGAATGCGTCCACCAGCACCGTGCGTCTGGCGGGTTCAACCGGCGCCAACCCCTTTGCCTGCATCGCGGCGGGTATCGCTGCCCTTTGGGGCCCGGCGCATGGTGGTGCCAATGAAGCCGTGCTGAAGATGCTCGCGGAGATTGGGCATCCCGAGAATATTCCTGCCTTCATCAGCGAAGTTAAGGACAAGAATAGCCATACCAAACTGATGGGCTTCGGCCACCGGGTCTATAAGAATTTCGACCCGCGCGCGAAGATCATGAAGGAAACCTGCCACGAAGTGCTGGCGGAACTCGGCATCAAGAATGAGCCGCTGTTGGATATGGCGATGGAAATGGAGCGCATTGCGCTTTCCGATGATTATTTCGTCAGCCGCAAGCTTTATCCGAATGTGGATTTCTATTCGGGCATTATCCTGAAGGCGATGGGCATTCCGACCCATATGTTCACTGTTTTGTTTGCCGTGGCGCGCACGGTGGGCTGGGTGAGCCAGTGGAAGGAATTGATCGAAGACCCAAGCCAACGTATCGGCCGCCCCCGCCAGGTTTATAGCGGCGCGGCGGAACGGCCCTTCGTGCCGATGGCGCTTCGGCCCTGATTTACGATTTGCCTCCCTCTGGTTGATACCCGAGGGAGGCTTTAACCTCGTGTCAGCACAAAACAGCCCAATTTTTTAAGGCCTTCCATGCAATTATGGGTGTATGGACGCCGCCGACACGATCAACCAGAAGCCGAAGATCAGGCTAAAATTGACGCCCCTTGCGCAAAGGGGCGGCTCGGCGTTAACCTTTTATTCATCTTTACAGCCTAAGGTCCCCCTCATGCTCAGTCTGAATTCCATTGCGGCTGTCTCCCAGGAAGTCTCGGCAAACGCCGGGGTCATCCAGGCACGTTCCCCGGTACAGCCGGTGGATGTGCTGCGCGGTAATGGTCAGGGGCAGAGCGCTCAGCGCTCCCTGGAAGCTGTCCCGCCCGAGCCGTCGAAGCCGATGCCGCGTGGGTCCTTGCTCGACCTTCGGGTCTAAAAGTTTCTTTTCAAAATTTGCCTGGTTTGATCGGCGCTATTTGCCGTTGAGCGCAGCGATCACGCCCGCCATGGCCGCTTGAAACATCTCAGGCGTCAGCCGCCGAGTTGAAGTATTGTAGCGGCTCACATGATAGGAATCGGCCAGGATCAGCCCATCAGGTAGGCGGTGTCGCGCGCCATGGGTAAAGGCAAAGCGCGAAGCCGGAATGCCCTTGGCGCGGAGCAGCGCGTTATGCGCCACAACACCCAAAGCGAGCACCACACGCAGAGCCGGCATGGCGGCAAGCTCGGCCTTCAGGAAGTCATTGCAGGCGCGGATTTCGACCGGCAGAGGCAGGTTTTCTGGCGGCACGCAGCGCACCGCATTGGCAATCCGGCAGCCGGTCAACTCCATGCCATCCTTGGGATCTTCGCCATAAGCACCGCGGGCCAGGCCATATTCCAGCAGGGTCGTGTAAAGCAGCTTGCCGGCATAATCCCCGGTGAAGGGCCGCCCGGTGCGATTGGCGCCACGCACCCCAGGGGCGAGGCCAAGCACCAAAAGTGGTGCCTCTCGCTGGCCCCAGGATGGCACGGGGGCGTTATGCCAGCCGGGCTCCTTCGCCCGATTGGCAGCGCGATATTCGGCAAGCCTTGGGCAAAGCGCGCAATCGCGGCCCGGCGCTGACGAAATAGCAGCGCTCATTCAGGCTCGATATCCGGCGCCTCACCATAGGGGTCGGCGGGGGTGATGCGGCTGGGCCGGGCCACGGCAGCCGGCGGCGGTGGGGGGCGCGGGCGGGCTTCGGCGGGGGCGCGGCGGGCGATTTCTGGCCCGATATCGGCCAATTCCAGAAAACCATCAGCCTGGCGGCGCAATTCATCGGCGATCATGGGTGGTTGGCTTTCCATGGTGGAGACAACCGTCACCTTCACCCCCATGCGCTGCACAGCTTCCACCACGCGGCGGAAATCGCCATCGCCGGAAACCAGCACCGCATGATCCAGATGCGGCGCCAATTCCATCATATCCACCGCCAATTCGATATCCATATTGCCCTTGATGCGCCGGCGCCCCGTGGGGTCCGCCTGTTCCTTGGCGGGCTTGGTCACCACGCGCCAGCCATTATAGGCCAGCCAATCCGTCAGCGGGCGAAGCGGCGAATAATCCTCGGTCTCGATCAGCGCGGTATAGTAGCAGGCGCGCACCAGATAGGTGGAACCGCCGAAAAACCGCAGCATGGCGGCGAAATCCATCTCGAACCCGAGGGCCCTTGTGGCGTAATAGAGATTGGCGCCATCAACAAACAGGCCAACGCGTTCCGGGCCGGCCTGGCGCCGAGCAACATGAGCAGACATCAAATGATCCTCAATGGGTTGAAATCAGTGATCAAATACGAAAAGTTTTTTTACACTATAAATTCTGCGCTGTCATGCCCAGCGCGCCGGAGCATTTTCAAGCCAAGCGGTATCGCTTGGCGACTCGGAAAATGCGACCAAACCAAAATTTAGCGCATGTCGGCTGAGCGGATGCGAAGCGGACAGGCGCTAATCGCGATTGGCGCCAATCTGCCGGCGGGCGATGGCGCGCCGCCGCTGGAAAGCTGCAAGGCGGCGCTGGCCGCGCTTGATGCCTTGCCGGGGCTCCGCCTGGTGGCGGCGTCCCGCTGGTGGGAAAGCGCGCCCATCCCGCCCAACCCAGCCGCGCCGCGCTATGTGAATGGGGTAGCCCTGCTGGAAGGCACGGCTGAACCGGCAAAGCTGCTGACCGCACTCCAAGCCATCGAGAACGCCGCCGGGCGCACCCGGCCCTATCCCAATGCACCGCGCGTGCTTGACCTTGATATCATTGATCTTGATGGGCTGGTGCGGGATGCGCCGGACCCGGTGCTACCCCATCCGCGTGCCCATCTGCGCGGCTTTGTTTTGTATCCCTTGGCCGAGGTCGCGCCAGGCTGGGTGCATCCGCGCCTGCAGCAGCCCGTCGCGGCGCTGATCGCTGGCCTGCCGGCGCAGGATTTGCGGCCCATCATTCCCGCCTGACGCCCCAGGCGCTTGAAATCCTTGCAAAGCGGCGCCGGGGCGACTATTTGGAGAAGACAACCGGTCCAGCCGGGCGCCCGGCCCCCGCCGCGCGCCCCTTTTGTCTTTGGAGCCCTCATGGCGCGCGTTACCGTTGAAGACTGCATCGAAAAGATCCCGAATCGCTTTGAACTCGTGCTGATGGCCGCGCAGCG
>JAPLOJ010000284.1:2346-8439 GCA_026400795.1 Alphaproteobacteria bacterium | reverse complement strand
CAATGGCGCGGCTGGTTTCAGTGCAGGATGTGGCGGGATATCGCGCGGCCAATGTGGCGTTCCATGAGGCGCTCTATCGTGGTGCTGGCAATGCCTATTTGGCGGAATTGGCCGAGGTAACCCGCCGACGCCTGGCCCCCTTTCGCGCGGCGCAGCTTGGGGGGAAGGATCGGCTCGCGGCTTCCCACGCTGAACATGGGGCGATCATTGAGGCGATTTGCGCCGGGGATGGGGCGGCGGCAGCAGCGGCGGTGCGCGCCCATTTGGCGGCGACCGAAGGCAGCTTGGGCGTGATGGCCGGGCGGGAGGCGCGGTTTTGAAACTCGCCGTAAGCTTGGGCAGATGCATCGGGGGCCGCCCAAATTGTATGCAGAACTGTATACAATTGGCGTCCCAGGCCTGCTTTCCGGGCGGCACGCGGCTTGCGGATAGGCAGTCATGGATTTGACGTCCCTTCCCTTCCAGCGCGCCGCGCTGCACGACGCTTATCGGTCGGGCCTTTCGCCTGAGTTGGTGATGGCTGAGGCTTTGCGCCGGCTGGAAGCCGCCCATGATCCGGGGATTTTCCTGGATGTGGCGCCGCCTGAGATGATCGCGGCAGCGATCTCTGCCCTGCCCGGCTTTGACCCGGATGCCTATCCGCTTTGGGGCCTGCCGGTGGCGGTGAAGGACAATATCGCCGTGGCAGGTCAGCCCATGACAGCCGCCTGCCCGGCTTTCAGCCATGTGCCGGCTGAGGATGCCGAAGTGGTGCGCCGCCTGCGCGCGGCGGGTGCGATCATCCTGGGCAAGACCAATCTGGATCAATTCGCGACTGGGTTGGTTGGGGTGCGCACGCCCTACCCCGTGCCGCGTAATGCGGCCTCAGCCGAGCATGTGCCGGGCGGGTCTTCTTCCGGGTCTGCGGTGGCGGTGGCGCGCGGGATTGTGACGCTGGCGCTGGGTACGGATACGGCCGGGTCTGGCCGCGTGCCGGCGGCGTTAAATGGCATTGTCGGGTTGAAGCCATCCGTTGGCGCGGTCTCCACGCGCGGCGTGGTGCCGGCCTGCCGCAGCCTGGATTGCGTTTCTGTCTTTGCGACGTGCCTTGAAGATGCCTGGGCTGGCTTCAGCGCTTTGGCTGGGGAGGATCGCGCTGATCCCTTCAGCCGCCCAATCATCTGGCAGGAACCGGGTGCAGTGCCTGTTCGCATCGCGGTACCGCGCGCGGCTGATACGCATTTGGATGACGCAGCAGGGCGCGCGGCCTGGGCGGCGGCTTTGGGCTTGTTGCCTTCAGGGCAGGAAGCAGCGATTACCGAAATGCTCGATGCGGCCAAGCTTTTGTATGAAGGGCCTTGGGTTGCGGAACGCGCTGCTGCTTTTGGTGATTTCGCGTGCGCCCATCCCGGCGCGCTGCATCCGGTGACGCAAAAAATCATTGATGGCGCCAGCGGCTTCAGCGCCGTGGATGCCTTCCGCGGCATGTATAAACTTGCTGAATATCGCCGTGTGGCCGAGGATTTCTTCGCCGCGCATGATGTGTTGGTGGTGCCATCCGTACCTTGCTTCCCAACCTTGGCAGCGCTGGCGGCGGATCCCTTCGGGCCTAATGCGCGGCTTGGGGTCTATACCAATTTCGTCAATCTTCTTGATCTGGCCGCCCTTGCGGTGCCCGGGCCGAAGCGCCCGGATGGCTTGCCCGCGGGCATCACCCTGATCGGCCCGCGCGGTAGTGATGCGGCGCTGATGGCGCTTGGCTTGGAATTCACGCGCCGTCAGGCAGCAGCAGAAAAGGCGCAAGCCGCATGATCGAAATCGTTGTCGTGGGCGCGCATCTTTCGGGCCTGCCGCTGAACCATGAATTGATCACCGAAGGCGGTGTGCTGCGCCGCGCAGCGCTGACCGAGCCTTGCTACCGGCTTTATGCGCTGGCAGGCGGCCCGCCGCGTCGGCCTGGCTTGCTGCGCATTGCCGCCGGCACCGGTGCAGCGATCGCGACCGAGGTCTGGGCCCTGCCCGATGATGGCTTTGGCCGCTTTGTCTCTCGCATTCCCGCCCCGCTTGGCATTGGCACGCTGCTTTTGGCCGATGGCAGTCGTCCCAAGGGTTTTCTGGTGGAACCGGAAGGCTTGCAGGGCGCCGAGGATATTACCCGTTTTGGTGGCTGGCGCGCCTTTCTCGCCAGCATCGCAACCCCCGCTTGAGGCTTCAACAAAGGAGAATTCATGATGCAACGTCGTCATCTTCTGGGTGCTATCGCGCTCGCACCCCTCGCCGCCCCTTCCATTGCGCGCGCACAAGCTGCGCGTACGGTGAAGATGGGCTCGCTCCGTCTGATCCATTCCATGACGCCGCATTTCTATCAGCGCTTCGCGCCGGCGGGTCTGACGATTGAAATCATCACTTTCGACAGCCCGACCGATGGCAAGAATGCGGTGGTGACACGCAGCGTTGATTTCGGCGGCTTTGGTATTGCCGCTGGTACGCTGGGCGCTGCGGCGGGTGAGCCCGTTGTGGTGGTCGGCGCCTTCTGTAATCGCGGCATGGGCGTGATTGCCAAGGCTGGGTCTGGCATTCGTGACATTGCCGGGATGCGCGGCAAGCGCGTTGGCATTTGGCCTGGTTCCACTCAGGAAGTGTTTATCCTGGAACGGCTCCGTCAGAACGGCATGACAGTGCGCGATATCACCAGCGTGCGCGTGCCCTTCGGCGAAATGCACGCCATGCTCTCCCGCGGCGACATTGATGCCTATGTGGGTGCCGAACCTGGCCCAGGGCTTTCGCTTTCGTCTGGTGTCGGTGAATTGGTGGAATTCCCCTATGGTACTGCGATGGGTGGCCTGAATATGATCTTCGCCACGTCTGAGGCGATGATCGCGCAAGACCCTGCCCTGGTGCGGACCATGCTCGGCATTCATCGCCGCGCCAGCGAATACATGATGGCGAATAAGGCCGAAGTGGCGGAAGCGACCGTGCGCATTCTGGGCGCGCAGCGCGCTGCCGTTGACCGTGCCTTGGCCGAAAATAATGTTGAATACACATGGAAGCTTGACGATACAGTGATGACGCAGGCACGCGCCTATGCCCAGCAGATGCTGGAAATGCGCCAAATCCGCGCCTTGCCGAATTTCGACAAATTCCTGAACCCGCGCTTCTCCAACGAAGTCGCGACTTCCTGAAGGTTTTGGTGATGAGCGCGAGTGTAGCCGCCGAAGGATCGGCGGGGGAAAAGAAGTCGCGGCCAGGGGGAATGGTCTGGCCGCGGCTGAAAGCTGTTCTACTCGCGCTCGTGGTGCCTTTGGCCCTGCTATTGGGCTGGCATTTGGCGGTGAAGGCGGGGATGACGCGGCTTATCCCCTCCCCCGCCGATGTTGCTGAATATATGGTTGATTTCGCGGTTGGCGGCATTTGGGATGATGCGTTTTCCGCGACGCTTCATATCCATCTTTTTGCTTCCATGACGCGGGTTTATGGCGGCTTTGCCTTGGCCGCGTTGGTCGCGGTGCCGCTTGGGCTGCTGATCGGGCGCAATGAAAAGGTGCGCGCGCTGCTGGACCCTTTCCTGCAATTGATGCGCCCCATTCCAGTGACGGCCTGGCTGCCGCTTTCCATGATCCTGTTTGGGCTTGGCCCGCGTTCGGCCTTCTTCCTGGTGTTTCTCGGCGCCTTTTATCCCATTCTGCTGAATACGGTCTTTGGCGTGCGGAGCGTGGAAAAGCGGCTATTCGAAGCAGCATCCATGCTTGGCTGTTCCGGTACGGCGCAATTCTTTCGCGTGGTGCTGCCGGCATCGCTGCCTTCCATCTTCACCGGGCTTCGGCTTGGCTTGGGCCTTGCCTGGTTCGTCATTGTGGTTGGCGAAATGACCGGCGTGCCGCAGGGGCTTGGCGCTGTGATCATGGATGGGCGCACCTTGTCGCGCACTGAATTGGTGATTTGCGGCATGATCGTGATTGGCATTGCCGGCTTTATTTCTGACCGCATCATTGTTGCTATCATGAACCGCCTGCTGCGTTGGAGCCCTTCACACCATGGCTGAGCTTCCCATTCTTGATCTGCGCAATGTCGGCAAGGTCTATGAACTCAATGACCAGCGCATTGAGGCTTTACGCGATGCCAATCTTGTTGTGGAGAAGGGCGAATTCGTCTGCCTGATCGGCGCTTCTGGCTGCGGCAAATCCACCTTGCTCCGCATTGTCGCGGGGTTTGAACCACCAAGCGCGGGAGAAGCGCTGATGTGGGACAAGGCCATCGCGGGCCCCGCGCCGGATCGTGGCATGGTGTTTCAGGATTACGGGCTGTTTCCCTGGCTTTCGGTGCGGCAAAATATCGGCTTCGGCCCGGCATCCCGTGGGCTGCCCAAGGCTGAACTGCGCGTGTTGGTGGATCGTTTCGTGGATATGGTGGGGTTGACGCGCTTTGCCGATGCCTATCCGCATCAGCTTTCAGGCGGCATGAAGCAGCGTGTCGCCATTGCACGCGTGCTGGCCAATGATGCCGAAATGGTGCTGATGGATGAGCCCTTCGGCGCACTCGATGCCATGACGCGGGAACGCTTGCAGGATGAATTGCTGGATATCTGGCAGCGTACCAAGCTTACGGTGCTGTTCGTGACCCATTCGATTGAGGAGGCGATTTTCCTCGCGGATCGTGTGGTGGTGATGGAACCGGGGCCGGGGCGGATCGCGAGTGAACATCGCATCGAATTGCCGCGCCCGCGCGATGTTTCCTCACCGGAATTCAATGCAGTGCGGCGTGATCTTTCGGCGCGGCTGCATAGCCATCATGGGAAGAAGGCGGCATGACGAACCCCGTTGAGCGGCTGCGCTATACAGCGCCTGCGGATCGGCCCAAGCATGCCCTGCCCGGTGGGCAGAAGCTGATCCTGTGGCCGGTCGTGAATATCGAAAATTGGCTGATCGAAAACCCCATGCCGCGCCAGGTGCTGGTGGCGCCGACAGCCGCTGTCTTGCAGCCTGATCTGCCGAATTGGGCTTGGCATGAATATGGGATGCGCGTTGGCTTTTGGCGCTTTCTGGAGATGTTTGAAAAGCATGGCATGCGCCCAACACTCTCCATCAACGGCAGTGTGATTGAAGCCTATCCACGTGTTGCGGGTGCTGCGCGCGATGCCGGTTGGGAATTCATGGGTCATGGCTGGGTGCAAGTGCCGACGCACAAAATGCCCGATCAGCGGGAAGCCATTACGCGCACCGTGAAGACCATCACAGATTTCACTGGCCGCGCCTGCCAGGGCTGGCTTGGGCCGGGCCTCACGGAAACTTTGGAAACGCCCGATATACTGGCCGAGGCAGGCATCACCTGGCTTGGCGATTTTGTGGTGGATGATCTGCCGGCGCGCGTGGCGACGCGCCATGGGGATCTCCTGTCCCTGCCCTATTCGGTTGAGTTGAACGACATCCCCGTGGTGATGATCCAGCACCATGATGAAGAAGAATTGCCCCGCCGCGCACGGCTGCACGCCAAGCGCCTGATTGCGGAGGCTGAGGCTTCTGCCGGCGTGAAGATCATGTGTATTGCAATCCACCCCTATATCTCCGCCGTGCCGCACCGCATTGATGCGCTGGCCTCAGTTTTCGCGGAATTGGCGGCTGATCCGCGCGTGATCTGCATGCAAGGAGATGAGATTGCCGCCTGGTATCGGGCGAGTGGGGATGGGGCGTGAGAAGGATGCAACCCCAACCTCGGCACGCCAATAGGGGCCGCGCTAAGCTCGCGCGGGGTGCTGGAGTTGCTCGACCACGTTAGATTTGGCCGCGCCGCGCGTTTCAATTGGGAAGCGCCCAGAGGC
Organism: Alphaproteobacteria bacterium; assembly: GCA_026400795.1. Lineage (GTDB taxonomy): Bacteria > Pseudomonadota > Alphaproteobacteria > Acetobacterales > Acetobacteraceae > Neoroseomonas. The sequence goes on along the minus strand of JAPLOJ010000284.1, from coordinate 2,645 downwards.
AAAGATGGCAAGCGTAAGGCGTTTTCTTGGGGGCGTACAAATTCCAAGGCCTCGGAGGCCAGGTTTTCACGCCCGCCTGATGTGCCGCTGCGTCGGCAATTGCTTGCTCTCTTGTCATCGTTCTTGGTTCGTGGCAGAGAGAGAAGGTGAGCGGTGCGGGCGTAGCTCAGGGGTAGAGCACAACCTTGCCAAGGTTGGGGTCGAGGGTTCGAATCCCTTCGCCCGCTCCAGTTGCCACCTAGCCGAACCGGCTCCCCTCACCAGAACACCGCCTAAACCCCCTTGAAAACAAAGCTTTT
>JAPLOJ010000284.1:0-2277 GCA_026400795.1 Alphaproteobacteria bacterium | reverse complement strand
AGCGGAACGTACCGGCTTTTTTTCTCCGAATGGCCCAATTCTCTCCAAAGCTTGAGGGTAGGCCGATTTTTCCAACAAGGTTTAACGCGTTGATCTGAAATGGTTTTATCTATGCTGCGGTGCAGCGTGGTTGGGAAATGGACTGGTGGGGCGGTCGGGGCTGGAAAGGGAAAAATGAGGCTGAACCCCGAGGTTTCGGGGTCCGCCCCTATCAAAAGTCCTCATCAAGACGCTTCAGCGCAGCGGCCCGATTGCCTCGGATCCACAACCTTGGTCGACCCTCAGCCCGGACCGACCTTCCCCGTTTAATCAAACCACTGGCAACCGGATCGCCTGAGACGTATTGAGTGACAAAGGGGCTATGGGGGCAAAAGTGCGGCTTGTTGCAAATATCGGGGGAGGCCGAGCTTTTGACATCCTAAAGGGGTTCAAGAGTAAGGCCTTGGACGTCCTCAGCGATCAAGTCTCCATTTTTGGAGCGCGTTCTGCGCTTGAGGCTGGTCCTTATACTTTGAAGCGTCTCCTGCTTGGCTCTGTAACGGACGCGCTGCTTGCGGGTAGTGATGCTGACCGACACCGCCGCAACCGCCTTCAGACCAGGGCCGTGTCCATCGCTCTTGCTCGGGCGATTGCGAACGCGGAGATCCGTCAGACGCGATTGCCCCCGTCGCAGTCAGTGCTGCTGACTCAATGTGGCGCGATTATCGGCAATTGTAGTCTGACGACTGGCGGTCTCGGTACGGCGCCGCAATCCCAGCTTGGCTTCGTCCAGACAACCGAGAATGACGCGGAATTGGCGATGGTGAGCCAGTGGTTCGAGACGGAATGGAACGCCGCCGATCCGAAGGGCAAGGCGGTAGAAGCGCTTGTGAGTGCCATAACCGCCGCCGCCGACGATCATGCACCTGGCGCGGTTTATATCCAGGCGCTCCACCAACTTTTTGCCGAGATGCAGGTAGGCAACGACGAGTCGCGTATCGTCGACTCGGCTACCGGGATCCGCGAGACACAGGTCTGGTCGAAGCTGTATCGTTTCCAGAAAGACGGCGTTATCGGCGCTATCGACAAGCTCCAGCGCTTCGGAGGCTGCATTATTGCCGACAGTGTCGGCTTAGGCAAAACCTTCGAGGCGCTGGCCGTCATCAAATACTTTGAGTTACGCAACGCCCGCGTACTGGTCCTCGCCCCCAAGCGCCTGCGTGAGAACTGGACGCTATGGCGGCGGAACGATGTACGCAATATTCTTGCGGCAGACCGCTTCGCCTTTGACGTGCTAAACCATACCGACCTGTCCCGTGAGGGTGGTCTGTCGGGCGACGTTGATCTTGGCCATATCAACTGGGCCAATTACGACTTGGTTGTAATCGACGAGAGCCATAACTTCCGCAACCGGCCGGCCGGCAAAGGCGAGCGGGAGAGCCGGTACGACCGGCTTCTGAATGCCGTGGTAAAGGCTGGCGTGAAAACGCGGGTGCTCATGCTGTCGGCCACCCCGGTCAACAACCGCCTCAACGATCTGAAGAATCAGATCGCTTTCGCGACCGAGGCGCACGACCAGGCACTGGCCGGACATGGCATCGCTAGTATTGCAGGCACTATCCGGGTCGCGCAGGGCCAATTCAACCGCTGGCAACAATTGCCGGAAGGCCGCCGTACCCCAGCCAAGCTGCTGGAAATGCTTGGCTTCGACTACTTCCGGCTTCTCGATCTGCTCACCATCGCGCGCAGTCGCAAGCATATCGAGCGTTACTACGGCACCGCTGAAACCGGCACATTCCCCGAAAAGCTTGCGCCCACGAACATCAAATCAGATGTTGACCTGACCGGGAACTTCCCGCCGATTATTGAAATCAACAACGAGATCCGGCGACTGAAACTCGCGGCCTTTGCACCACTCCGCTATGTGCTGGAAAGCCGCCGCGCAGCCTACGAGCGGCGCTACAATCAAGATGTCGAGGGCGCCGGTGGCGGTGCCAGTGTATTCCGCCAGCTTGACCGCGAAGAGAGTCTGATCGCGCTACTGCGGGTCAACCTGCTGAAGCGTATGGAAAGCTCCGTCCACGCCTTCGCCCTGACGATCGGCCGCCAGCTGGAAATCGTAGAGGCACTGATCACGCGCATCGAAGCACATGACGACAGCGTCACCGCTCCCCTGATCGAAGATCTGGATGATGACGATCCCGTGTTCGAGCAACTGGGCGTCGGGCGGAGCGTTCGCGTACTGCTCAGCGACACGGACCTTGTGCGCTGGCGCCAGGATCTGGCCGAGGATCGGGA
>JAPLOJ010000260.1 GCA_026400795.1 Alphaproteobacteria bacterium | reverse complement strand
CCGCGCGAATGGCTGGGCGCTGAGGAAGCCAAGCGCCACAAGCTGCATCTGCTGTCCTTCCAACCCGCCACGCGCTTGCATGGGCAATTAGATACGGGGCGCGTTTCGGCGGCGAATAAAATCGCGGGGCGTGAGCCCATTATGCTGAACCCGGAAGACGCTGCCGAACGCGGACTGAAGGATGGCGATATTCTACGCGTGTTTAATGATCGCGGTGCCTGCCTTGGCGGTTTGCGGCTTGATCCCGGGCTGATGCGCGGTGTGGCCATGATGGCGACAGGCGCCTGGTTTGATCCACTTGAACCAGGCGTGCCGGGCAGCATGTGCGTGCATGGCAATCCGAATGTGCTGACGGCGGATGTGGGCACGTCCAAACTCGGCCAAGGCCCATCGGCGCAATCCTGCCTGATCGAGGTCGAAAAATGGACCGCACCCTTGCCGCCCGTGCGCGTGCATCTGCCGCCCGTGATCGCGGAAGGGCCGTGATCCGCCGCCGTGCCCTGCTTGCGGGTGCGGCGGCCTTCCCTGCCACGCGTGCCTTCGCGCAGGGCGCGCCCGGGATCGCGCAGCGTGTGGATGATGCGCCAAGCGCCGGCATCAGGCGCGATTTGCTGATCCAATGGGGTGATCGCGTTGCCTTTGACGCGCCCGCCTTCGCGCCGCTGTCGCCCAATCTTGCCGCGGCGGAGGGGCAGTTCGGTTGGGATACGCGTGTGGTGGCTGCCATGGCGTCTCCGCGTGTCGAGGATGGCATTCCGCGCGCCGTGCTGGCGGTGGGCCACCCGACCCTCGACCCCGCCATGGCCTTCCCCGATGGGCGGGACCGGCCAGAGATTGCCGGCGCCATGCAGGGGGCGAGCCTGATCAATATCCAGCGCCGTGGCGGCGTTTGGATGGTCACGGATGGTGGTTTTCAGATGCGTCGCCTGCATGCGCGCACGCTCTGCCGCATGGGTGGCGCGGGCGGGCCGGCGCGTGGTGTTTTTGGGGTGACAGGCGGCGCGGCGACCCCCTGGGGCAGCCTGCTGCTGAGCGAAGGCGAAGGCGCCGCCTGGGCGCGGCGCTTGCCTGGAGTGGCGTCGTCTGAGGTCGGCCATGTGGTGGAACTCGATCCTTTTGAACCGCAATCGGTACCGGTGAAGCGCAGCGCCCTGGGCAGGCTTGGGGCGCGTGATGTGGTGGCGGCGCTGGCAGCCGATGGTCGTGCGGTGGTGTTTATGGCCGATGGGCGCGAAGGCGGTTTGCTCTGGCGCTTTGTCTCCGACGGGCCAGCAGCGGAACCGAATGCGCTGGACCAAGGCACGCTCTACGCCGCGCGGTTTGAAGCTGGTACCTTGCGCTGGATTGCCCTGCCCGCCGATGCGGAACCTTATGGGGCGGCGGTGGCGCGGGGTGCCAACAGCCTTGGCCGCCCCATGGCGCTGGCGCTGGAGCCGAATGGCGCGCGGCTTTGGCTGGCGTTGCGGGAGATTCCTCGAAATTCAGCGGGCGCGGTGGTGGAGATGTTGTTTGCCGCCCGCGACCCCGCCGGCGATACCGCCATTGTGGAAAACCTGATGGAAGGCCGCGTGCCGCCGCGCCCGCGCCCAGGGCGAGAACCCGCGATGGTCCCCGCCTGGCCGGTGGCACCCAGCAGTCTTGCCCATGATGTGGCAGGGAATTTGTTGGTAGGCACAGCGCAGCCGCTGCGTGATAGCGCCTTGCCCGATGCGCTTTACGTGCTGCCACTGGATGGCGCGGCGCGCGGCGAGCCACGCCTTACCTATGCCGTGCCTATGGGTGCCGCGCTCGGTGGTGTGGCGGCGGTGCCGGGGGCTGCGACCTGGGTCACTGGCGTGGCGCATCCCGGTGCCGGCCTTGGCGCAAGTTTCACCGCACCGCGCAGTCGCTGGCCGCATTTCCGCGAGGGTGAGCCCCCGCGCGGCGGCCTGGTGGCGTTGAGCCGGGGATGAGCGGCGGTTTCGCCAAAGCTTCACATTTCGTGTCTTTATGGTCGAAAGCGGCACACTTAATTGAATCGGTGTATTGGATCGCTTTCAGGCGACGCGCCATGCCGGGATGGAGAGCAAAATGGATCAGCACCAAAGCCAAATCGAAACCTTCGAAGCCTTTGATGATTGCGAGAATATCGGCAGCAACCCGGCGCCACATTCGCCAATCGGCGAGATTATTGAGCAGCGCTATGGCCGCCGCGCCATGCTGGGCTCCGCCGCCGCCTTGACCGCCCTTTCAGCCGGCCTGCCGCGCGATGCCGCCGCTCAATCTTCTGTACCGGTTACAGGTGGCCCTTCCAGCCTGACCTTCAGCGAACCCGCGCGCGCCTTGGCGCAGCGTGACTCCGTCGCCGAAGGTTATGAAGTGCAAACCGTCATCCGCTGGGGTGATCCCATGCTGCCAGGCGCGCCCGCTTTCGAAGCCGGCAAAACCACCCCCGCCACACAGGCCGCGCAATTCGGCTACAATAATGATTACCTCGATTTCTTCCCGCTGCCGCTGGGCAGCAAGGGCAGTGATCACGGGCTTTTGGTGGTGAACCACGAATACACCAATCCCGGCCTGATGTGGGGCGGGCTGGGCAGCGGCAGCGCTTCTCGCCAGCGCGTCAATGCCGAACAGGCCGAGGCCGAAATCATGGCGCACGGGCTTTCCGTGGTGGAAATGCGCAAGGAAAATGGCCGCTGGGGTTATGCGAAGGAAGGCCGCTTCAATCGCCGCATCACCGCCGCGACCCCGATGCAAATTTCCGGCCCCGCCGCCGGGCATGATCTGCTGAAGACCAAGGCCGACCCCACCGGGAGATTGGTGCTCGGCACGCTGAATAATTGCGCCGGCGGCAATACGCCCTGGGGTACGGTGACGACGGCTGAGGAAAACTTCAACCTCTATTTCGGTGGCGATGTCGCGAAGACCCCGCATGCCGAAAGCTTCCGCCGCTATGGCATCCGCAACCAGGCTTCCTATTCCTGGCCCAATCACATTGATCGTTTCAATGTCGAAAAGGAACCGAATGAGGCGTTCCGCTTCGGCTGGATTGTCGAATTCGATCCCTATGATCCGAATGCAGTGCCGGTGAAGCGCACGGCCCTTGGCCGCTTCAAGCATGAGGGCTGCCATCACGCCATCAACGCTGATGGCCGCGTGGTGATCTATATGGGCGATGATGAGCGGTTTGATTTCGTCTATCGCTTCGTCACCGCGCGTCCCTGGAATCCAACTGATCGCGCGGCCAATCGGGATTTGTTGGATGAAGGCGTGCTGTCGGTCGCCAAATTCCATGATGATGGCAAGGTGGAATGGCTTGATCTGGTGCAGGGCCAGGGGCCGCTGACGCCGGCCAATGGCTTCCAATCCCAAGCCGATGTGCTGATCCATACCCGCCAGGCCGCGAGCCTTTTGGGTGCCACGCCCATGGACCGGCCTGAGGATGTGGAACCAAACCCCGTCACCGGCCGCGTTTATGTGATGCTGACGAATAACAGCAATCGCCGCGCGGAACAGGTAAATGCCGTCAATCCGCGCGCCAATAATCAGCATGGCCATGTGGTGGAAATAACCCCACCCGGCGCCGGCACGCCACAGGTTGATCACGCCGCGCGTGAAATGCGCTGGGGGCTTTTCCTGATGGCGGGCGCCCCGGGGATTGATGCAGGCACGCGCTATCATCGCGCGACATCAGATCGCGGCTGGCTTTCCTGCCCCGATAATTGCGCCTTCGACAATAAAGGGCGCATCTGGATTGCCACCGATGGCGCACCCAATGCTGCGGGTGTGGCGGATGCGCTCTACGGCGCGGATACCTCTGGCCATGGCCGCGCGCTGACGCGGCTTTTCTATCAGGCGCCGACCGGAGCGGAGGTTTGCGGCCCCTGCTTCACGCCGGACAACAAGACGATCTTCTTGGCGATCCAGCATCCCGGTGAAGATTCCGGTTCCACCTTTGAACGGCCTTCCACGCGCTGGCCGGATTTCGCCGAAGGTGTGCCGCCGCGCCCTGCCGTGATTGCCATTGTGAAGAAGGATGGCGGGGAGATTGGGGGCTAGTGGTCCGATCGCTGCTGTCGGTTCCCGGTAGCAGCGTGAATCGGCCCACCAAACATGGTGCTAGTGGTGCGCTGCGGGATTTTGCCGACAGGAAAGGCCAGCAGGAATCGCACCACTAGAGTATCTTCCAAACCGCCAAGCGATTCCACTTGGCTTGAAAAAACGCCAAGTATTTGATCGTCATGGCGTTTTAATCCCATCGCGCGGCGATCTGCGCTAAGCTTGCGCTATGCAGCAAACGCCGCGCGTGATCGAAGCACCCGGCCTGAGACAGGCCAACCTGGCGCCAGGGTCCCATTTGCGCGCCCGTGCCGTGATCCTCGGCGAAAGGCTGGATCATCGCGGCCTCGGCCCCGGCGGCACCGCGCTAGCAGATCCAGTGCCAATCACCATGCCGGTGCCGATCACCGCCT
>JAPLOJ010000121.1 GCA_026400795.1 Alphaproteobacteria bacterium | reverse complement strand
GTGATGGGGTGGGTTTCGGCGACATATTGATCGCCCGTCAGCGCATGGCAGATCAGCACCGCATTGCTGGCCGTCGCATTCAAACGCCCATAGGTGCGATAGGCGACCGTGAGCGGCGCAATGACCGCGCCACATTCCAGCGCAAGCCCATCTGGAAATAGGGCGGCCTGATGGTCCACATCCGGCAGCGGGGCGATGGCTTGGCTCATGGAAAGACTATTACGCTGCCCCTCACCAAGGGCGCAACCTTGGCGTGTGACATGAGGGGCGCTTGGCGTAAGGCCATGTGGGCGTTATTGCTGCTGCGAAGATTTGGTCCCGCATGAACGATAAGCCCCCTGTCACCCCCACCGCCGATCCCGCCCTTCAGGCACTGCGCGCTGAAATAGATGCGCTGGATGACGCGATGCATGATCTGCTGATGCGCCGCGCCGCCGTGGTTGCCCGCATGGCGGGCAGCCGCGCCAAGACGGGCGCGGGGTCTCCATTGCGGCCGGGGCGGGAAGCGGCGGTGCTGCGCCGCTTGCTCGGGCGGCATTCTGGCGCACTTTCCCGGGGCGCGGTGGTGCGCATCTGGCGGCACATCTTCATGGCCCATACGGCGATCCAGGGCGCCTTTACGGCCGCTGTTGCAGCATCCGGTGAAGCCGCACCGGCCATGCCCCTGGCGCGCGAGCATTTCGGTAGCGCGACCCCGCTGCACATCTACGCCTCGCCAGCCCAGGCGCTGGCAGCGGTCAGCGCTGGCAAGGCCTCTGTCGCGGTCCTGCCGGCGCCGGCAGGCGAAGGTGATGGCGCTTGGTGGCAAACGCTTGAAGCGCCGCGCCTTGCCGTGGTCGCACGCCTGCCCTTTCTGGCCGATGCCGCGCATGCCGATGCGGCGCTGGTCGTCGCACCCGTGCCGCCCGATGCCTCGGGCCAGGATCGTAGCCTGCTCCGCCTGGAAGCGGGCGCTGATGCCTCACGCGAAAGCTTTGCCCGCATGCTGACCGAAGCAGGGCTTGCCGGGCGCATCCTGTACCTGGCGCGCCAGGGCGGGCGCAGCCTGGCGCTGGCCGAAATTGATGGGTTTATTGCAACAGGCGATGAGCGGCTTGCTGCCCTTCGCTGCGTATTACTGGGCACCTTTGCCGTGCCAGTTGCTGGAGATGTGCCATGACCGTGATGCCGCGCCCTTCGATCCTTTCGGTGGAACCCTATGTCGGCGGAGAATCGAAAATCCCCGGCGTCAATCGCGTGGTGAAGCTTTCATCCAATGAAGGCGCTTTCGGCCCGCCGCCCGGCGCGATTGAAGCGATCCGCGCTGTCGCCAGTGAGGCGCATCGCTACCCCGATGGTGGCGCCAAGGCGCTGCGGGAGGCGATTGGCGCGCGCTTTGGCCTCGACCCCGCGCGGATTGTCTGCGGCAATGGTTCTGATGAATTGCTTGCGCTTCTGATCCTTGCCTATGGCGGTGAGGGGACCGAGCTTGTGATGTCCGCTCATGGCTTCATGATGTATGACATCACCGGGCGCTGGGCTGGCTGCCGCATCATCAAAGTGCCGGAACGCAACCTGACTGTGGATGTGGATGCGATGCTGGCCGCGGTTGGGCCGCGCACCAAGCTGGTGTGTCTTGCCAATCCAAATAACCCGACAGGGTCCATCCTGCCGCAATCGGAAATTGTGCGGCTGCGCGCGGGGCTGCGCGATGACATTCTGCTGGTGCTGGATTCGGCTTACGCCGAATATGTCACTCGGCCCGATTATGATGCGGGCGCGGCGCTGGTGGATGCAGGTGGCGGCAATACGGTGATGACGCGCACCTTTTCCAAAATATTCGGCCTGGGCGGCATGCGGCTTGGTTGGGCCTATGCGCCAGAAGCGGTGGTGGGTGTGCTCGGGCGCGTGCGTGGTCCCTTCAATGTCAATGCGGCGGCCATGGCAGCGGGCATTGCCGCCGTGCAGGAACCGGATTGGATCGAAAAATCAATCGCGCACAACACCGAATGGCGCGGCAAGCTGGCGGCAGCGCTGACCGCTGCCGGCGTGAAGGTGTGGCCGAGTGAGGGCAATTTCCTGCTGGCTGATTTTGGATCTCCGGAAAAGGCCAAGGCTGCCGATGCCGCGCTGAAGTCGCGCGGGCTGATCATGCGCGCCATGGGCGGCTATGGGCTGCCGGCGTGCCTGCGGATCAGCATTGGCACTGGCGAGGAATGCCAGATGGTGGCGGACGCCATTGCAGCCTTCACTGCGCAACATGGCTGAGCCGCTATTCAATCGGCTTTGCCTGGTTGGCATTGGGCTGATCGGGTCTTCCATTGCGCGGGTTGCGAAAAAACGCGGCGATATTGCGAAGACTTTGGTGGTGACAACGCGCCGGCCGGAAACGCTCGCGCGCGTGCGCGAATTGGGCCTGGCCGATGTGGTGGAAGCGGATGCCGCGCGCGCCGTTGAAGGCTGCGATGGCGTGATTTTCTGCATCCCCGTTGGCGCCTATGCGGAGGCCATGCGCCATATCGCGCCGCATTTGGCGCCAGGTGCGGTGCTGACCGATGTCGGTTCCACCAAGGGCAGCGTGGTGCGAGACTTGGCGCCGCTGCTGCCGGCAGGCGTGCATCTGGTGCCGGCGCATCCCATGGCGGGGACCGAACATTCCGGCCCCGATTCGGGTTTTACGGAATTATTCGAAGGCCGCTATTGCATCGTGACCCCAATGCCAGACAGCGACCCGGCGGCGGTGGAAAAGGTGAAGGAGCTTTGGCGGCGCTGCGGTTCCATGATCGAGACCATGGACCCCGTCACGCATGACAAGGTTGTTGCCATTGTCAGCCACCTGCCGCATCTGATTGCCTTCACCATTTGCGGCACGGCGGATGATCTGGCGGAAGAAACCAAGGAAGCGGTGTTGAAATTTGCCGCTTCCGGCTTTCGCGATTTCACGCGCATCGCGGCATCGGACGTTGATATGTGGCGCGATGTTTTCCTGAATAATCGCGAAGCAGTGCTTGAGATGCTGTCGCGCTTTTCAGAGGATGCGCATGCCTTTGGCCGTGCCATTCGGCGGGGTGAGGCGGGCTTCATTGAAGACCGCATCGAGCGCGGGCGGAAGATCAGGCGTAGTCTGATTGAGCGGAAGCAGGCTTAGGCTTGCTCACGCAAGCGAAAATGCTTGACTTGCCGTGAATGGCGCCTGGATAGTGATGTACTGGAATTGATGTTGTTCTGGCAACGCTGAGAAGCGCTGGAGACATGTTCTGTAAATCATTGACCCGGGAGAAGATCGTGATGCCTGCGATACGTCCAAGCTGGCGCAATCTGGCTGCGGTTTTTGCTGCCACCGCATTCCTCGCCACACCCGACTCAGCCTCGGCTCAACCAAGCCCCGAGGCCATTGTGGACGCCTTTGAAGCAGTGCTCGGGCCGGTGCGTACCCATCGCCCAAGCCACCCTAAGGGCCTTTGCGCGGCGGGGTATTTCGTGGCAACGGCTGAAGGCACAAGGCTTTCGGTGGCGCCGGTCTTCAGTGGCCGGCGCAATATGGCCCTGATCCGGTTCGGCGTTGCCGGGGCCAACCCCAATGCCTCAGACACGGCGCGTGGTACGCGCGGCCTTTCGATCCGCTTCGAAGCGCCTTCCGGTGATTTGTTTGAAATGGCGAATATCTCAGCGCCAGTCTTTGGGTCGCCTTCGCCGCAAGCGCTGGTGGATGGGCTGCTGGCGCGCGCCAATGACCCCGCGACGGGCCGGCCAAATCCTGAACGCGCCGCTGCCTTCGCCGCCTTTGTTGCGGCCAATCCCTCGGTCGGCAATCAGGGCCGCTACCTTGCCGCCAATGCGCCGCCGGCAAGCTTCGCCACCACGCCCTATTGGGGGGTGAATACCTTCATGTTCCGCGGGCAGGATGGCCAAGTGCGCCCAGCGCGCTGGGTGTTCGAACCGCGCGCTGGGGTGGAACGCCTGACTGCGGAACAGTTGCAAAGCCTGGGCAATAATTATCTGGCCGACGAACTGCGCCGCCGCGTTGCCACCGCGCCTGTGGAATTCGACATGGTGCTGCAATTCCCAGGGCAGGGCGATGATTTGCTGAATGCGACCATCGCCTGGCCGGATGACCGCCCGCGCGCTGTTGTTGGCCGCCTGACCGTCACCGAAGTTTCCGCCGGCCCCGGCGGGCCCTGTGATCCGATCAGCTTCATGATCCTGGATCAGGCGCCAGGCATTGAAATGAGCGCTGATCCAGTATTGCAGGCGCGCGCTTCTTCCTACGCTGTTTCGCTGTCACGCCGGACGCAATAGGAAGCCGTTTATCGAAACTGGCAGAAGGTTGATTGGCTGATTTCTAACCAAGATCACCCTTCAACACTTCGCCCGCCAGATAAAGACTACCCGCAATCAGCACGCGGCCTAGCTTGGCCTTGGCGGCGATTTTACCGAGCGCTTCCGCAACTGTGGGGCCTGGTTCGGCGACACCGCCGCTGGCCAAGATAATATCCGCGACACTCATCGCCAAATGCTGGCCGGGTTCCGCCACCGCATGGATGCTGGTGGCGAAGGGCAGCAAGGGGCGGAGGAATTCGGCACTTGCCTTGCCCTGCTTCATGCCGATCACAAGATGCAAAGGCTGATCGTGCCATTGCGTGAAATGCTGGGCCAGCGCCTGACCCGCCCCGGCATTATGCCCGCCATCAAGCCATAGCGAAAAAACCGCCGGCAGCAGCGCAGAAAGCCGGCCCGAAAGGCGCTGCAAGCGTGCGGGCCAGGACGCCTTGGCGATGCCCTCAGCAATCGCTGCATCATTCAGCCATGGCAGGCCAGCGGCACGCAAGGCAGTGATGGCAATGCCGGCATTATCCGCCTGATGCGGGCCGATGAGCCCCGGCGGCGGCAGGCTCAGCGCGCCGGTGGCATCGCGGTAGTGCAGACCCTCGGGCGTAGCCTCACAGAACCAATCCTGCCCGCGCCGTAACAGCGGTGCGCCGCGTTCGGCTGCTATGGCGCTGATCACTTCCAGCGCCGCCGCGGCCTGCGCGCCCGTGGCGCAGGGCACGCCAGCGCGCATGATCCCGGCTTTCTCACCCGCGATCTTGCCGAGCGTATCGCCCAGAAAGTCCATGTGATCCATGGAAATGGAGGTAATGGCGGATGCCGCCGGGCGCGGCACGACATTCGTCGCATCCAGCCGCCCACCCAGGCCCACTTCCAGCACCAGCAAATCAGCCGGCACGCGGCTGAACAGCACAAAGGCGGCAGCCGTGGTCACCTCAAATACCGTGATCGGCGCGCCCGCATTCACCGCTTCCACTTCTTCCAGCGTCGCGGTCAGCGCCTCATCCGTCACGTATTCACCCGCCAGCCGGATGCGTTCGTGAAAATGCACCAGATGGGGCGAGGTATAGACATGTACGCGCTGCCCCGCCGCTTCGCCGATGGCGCGCAAAAAAGCGCAGGTGGAACCCTTGCCATTCGTCCCCGCCACATGAATGACCGGCGGCAGGCGCCGTTCCGGATGGCCGAGCTTGGCCAGCAAAGCCTCCATCCGGCCCAGGCTCAGATCAATAAGCTTGGGGTGGAGCGTGTGCAGACGCTCCACAATCGCTTCAGCGCGGGACAAGGGAATTATTCGGCTGGCGCCGCGGCTTCGGCTTCTTCGTTACTGCGTTCAAGCAGGGGCTCTCGCAGTAGGGAAATGACGCGCGCCAAGGTCTCGCGCATCTCCCCACGCTTCACCACCATGTCCAGAATGCCATGTTCCAGCAGGTATTCGGCGCGCTGAAAACCTTCCGGCAATTTCTCGCGCACGGTCTGTTCAATCACGCGCGCGCCGGCGAAGCCGATCAGGGCGCCTGGCTCAGCGATTTGGATATCGCCCAACATGGCGAAGCTGGCCGTGACACCGCCCGTGGTCGGGTCGCACAACACGGTAATGAAGGGCAGGCCGGCTTCCTTCACCATGCGCGTTGCAATCACCGTGCGCGGCATTTGCATGAGGCTGACGGCACCTTCCTGCATGCGCGCCCCGCCCGAGGCAGTAAAGACGATCAGCGGCGCATTTTGCAGCACGGCAAGCTTGGCGGCGGTGACAATGGCCTCACCCACGCCGGCACCCATGGACCCGCCCATGAAAGCGAATTCGAAGGCGGCGACGACCGCGCGTTGGCCATTGATGGTGCCATGCGCCACGGCCACCGCATCATCCATGCTTGTCTTGGTTTGGCTTTCGCGCAGCCGATCCGCATAGCGGCGCTGGTCACGAAAGCGCAGCGGATCAGCCGGCGCCTTGGGCAATTCAATGCGCGAAAAGCCAGGGTCCAAGGTGGCTTCCAGCCGCTGCACGGCACCGAGGCGCATGTGATGCCCGCAATGGGAGCAAACGCGCAAAGCCTTTTCCAGATCCCGATGGAAAATCATCTGCTGGCAGGCAGGGCAATTATGCCAGAGGTTTTCCGGCGATTCCCGCTTGAATAGGCCCTGGATCTTCGGCAGGGCCCAATCGCTGATCCAGTTCATGGCATATCCTTAAGCTTGGGCCGAAGCCCCTTGGGGTGGGAAATAGCGCACTTGGCCCCCCGGGGGAAACCCGGCTTTATTCCCTGGGTTTTTCCGGGCTGTCTGGCTTGGGGGGCGCTGCCGCCGCATCCAGCGCCCGCGCCTTGGCCTTGCGCCGGCGCAGATTCTCCCGAAGTGCCGCCGCCAGCCTTTCTTCGCGGGACGGTGCGGGCTTGGGCGGGGTTTTGCCGTGCTTTTCCATGCAGGCATGAATTGGCAGCGCGTTCTGCCGGCATCAAGGGGTTGCGGGACGCCCCAGGCTGGGGCTAGAGGATGCGCGTCCGCCAGGGCCTTGGCTGTTGTAGCTCAGTGGTAGAGCACTCCCTTGGTAAGGGAGAGGTCGAGAGTTCAATCCTCTCCAACAGCACCATGGCGGGGCCTTGATTGGCAAAGGAAATTAGGCAAAACAGGGTCTTGCGACGGCTCCGGTGATACACTGGAGTGATCCACTTGGCCCTTCCAATGACCCGCCCGACCAAACACCCGAAGACCGGCGTTTACCGTATCCGAATGAGAGTCCCGCTGGACCTCCGCGAGGTCATGGGGAAATCAGAACGTATTGAGTCCCTGAGAACCAAAGACCCTAAGGAAGCAAAAGCTAAGGAGCCTGTCGCCAAAGCAAAGATAAGGGCCGAGTTCAACGCCGCGCGGGCCGCGTCCGACACTCCCCGCCGCATGACGCAACGAGAGATACTCGAACAGGCCGGGGCCTGGTATCGCGAAACCGTGCGCGAGTGGGAGGATGACGCAGGCCCGCCCGAAGGCTGGGAAGCGTGGGAGGACCTTCTCTTCTCGGAGTTAGAACGGGATCAAGCAGGGGAAACAATCGGCTTCCTTCCAAAGAGCAAAGACTTGGCAGAAGCGAAACAAACTCTTGCGGAGAAAGGAATCTCCGCCGACCCTGACAGCCTTCGCCGCTTTGCCCTCGCGCTCTTTGGTGCGAAGCGCAAGGCCGCCGCAATACTCACCGCACGGGCCGAGGGAGATTTCTCGCCCGACCCCTATGCCAGCGCATTCCCCAGGGAAGAAGCCGCGAGAAATGGCCCGCCATTGGCCGCCGAGAGTCTTCTTGCGGCATGGGAGACGGAGCGGAAACCCGCAGCAAAGACACGCGAGAAATACTCGGGCACTTTTCGGAATATTGCGCGGGTCCTTGGCTTTGACGACTTGCGACGGATAACGCCCGATCATGTTCTGAAATTCAAGCGTCACAGGCTTGAAGTCGAGAAGCGCCATCCCGGGACGGTAGAAGACGATATCCGCAATGCTGGAGCGGTCTGTAAGTGGGGCGTAACGAATCGCTTTCTACCCTCAAACCCGTTCGACGGTCTTGCCCCCAAGGCCCCCCGAACGCTTGCCTCACGGGAGCCCTACAGTGACGAGGAGGCGCGGCACATACTCTCCGCTGCGCGGGAGGAGAAAGGCTGGCTTCGCTGGGGGCCTTGGCTTTTATGCTTCACGGGGGCTCGCATTGGGGAGCTTGCGGAGCTTCGCCGCAAAGACGTGCGGGAGGAGAACGGCGTTAGCTTCCTCGATATCCGACCGCATGAAGTGCGGCCCGGTAAGAACGCAACTATGCAACGCATGATCCCACTTCACCCTGCCGTGATAGACGAAGGCTTCCCCGACTACGTCGCCACCCTTCCGGATAACCCCGACGGCCCCCTTTTCCCGTGCATTCCGCCTGACCCGCTTGGAAAACGTGACACAACCGCGCAAGCAAGACTTGGCCGATGGACGCGAGGGAAACTGAACCTCAAGGACGAGAAAAAAGCCCCGGCGCATTCTTGGCGGCACCGCATGGAAGACGAACTACGCAAGGTCGAAGCGCATCCGGAAATGATGGACGCCATCACCGGAAGGCATAACCCGCGAAACGCTGGCGCGGGATACGGAAAAGGATACCGGGGAATGCCTAGCGGAGTGCTGAAAGTGCTTCGCCGCATTCCATCCCCCTTGCAAAAGAAGCAAAGGCGGTAAGGGAAAAAACGAAGGGGCGCAGGCGCCGATAACTGCGGGCACCAATTACCCGCCCCTACCGAAGAAAGATATGCTGCGCCCTGGCAGGCAATGATGGCTGGGGGCGGATCGGGGGGGGCACTAACAGGCCGCTCTCCAGGCCGCCCCCTACGCATCCCTAGCCGGGGCTTCGTTGCGTCGTGTGTAGTCAATGCCACGCCGTATCCGTCCAACCTAAACGCCCAACCTACCGCGCTCCCGTGAGTGAATTGCCCAGACACGCCCAGGGCTTTTCACAGGAAAACCGGGAAAGCACTCGGGGAGGGCTTGCCCTCATTACTGCCATGGAAAAGAAAAACTCACACACAAGCATCTCATTCACTGCGGGCCGCCATAAACTGCCTTGCGAATACCGTATCTCCGGCGAAGGGGACACCGCCACCGCCACCGCCTACGTCATGCTTCACGGAGGCATACAATTCACTGTTGATTTGGAGCGTTGGCAGAAATTCCTTAGTGACTTAAACGGAAATCCACCGCTGATTTTTCTTCACAACAATCGCGCAAAAGGAAAAGGCCGCTTCTACCTTGCCGTGGTCCTGCCCCAAGGCAAACAGATGAAACTCGCCCGCGTTCTTTATGAAAAGGAAGCACGCGGCAAGTATCTTCGTTATCACGACAAAAACCCATTTAATCTTACGCGAGAGAACATCGTCCCGATCAAGAGCGAAATTGCCCGAGCGGAAGCTAAGGCGCGAGGCTTAGCGTGAAGATCGAACTCCGGGACCTTCTCAGGACCCCCCGTTTTCAGATCAGAGAGACAGACTCGCATACGGTTCAACGCTACGCTCACGCATTACGCGCTGGAGCGGAGTTCCCCCCGATCAAGGCCGCAAAGATTACCGGCGCCTTGGTACTAGTGGACGGCTACCACCGTGCCGCCGCACACGAGATAATTGGCGCGGCATTTATCGAAGCGGAGGTAATCGAAGCGAGCGAGTCTGAGGCGCAATGGTTGGCCGCAGAGGCAAACCTCAGGCACGGGAGACCGCTCAAGCGGGCAGAAGTGCGGAAGGCGTTTGCTGCTTTCATCCGTGCCAGACGCTTCAAGGAAGCCGCCAAAGGCAACCGCCCTGCCCGGCTTCTCTCATTAAGGGAAATCTCGCGGGAACTTGGCGGCATTGTCCCTCATACCACCGTACGGAATTGGCTTATTAAGGACCACCCCAAAGTGGCGGGACTTTATTCGGGGGAGGAAGACCCCTGGAGCAAAGCAGAACTGACGTGCTCCCCTGAATGTATCCACTCAGACGGAGAGTCCTCTGCTTTGATGGCTGATGGTTGAGGTTATGGCAACGGGGATGGGGGCATGCCCCCATCCCCGTTGACCGGCGATCTCGGCGGGGGTGAGCCCGCCCAGT
>JAPLOJ010000067.1 GCA_026400795.1 Alphaproteobacteria bacterium | reverse complement strand
TCACAGGGCTTTACGGGCACGCAGCGCATTGAGATGCATCTCGCCCCGCCGATCCTGACCAAGCTGAACCCGGATACGGGCTTGCCCGTGAAACAGGAATTTGGCCCCTGGATGCTGAAGGCGATGGGCTTACTGCGCCATGGCAAATTCCTGCGTGGCACCTGGCTTGATCCCTTCGCGCGCACCACCGAAAGGCGCGAAGAACGCGCGCTGCCGGGCGAGTATCGCGCCGGGCTGGAAGCACTGCTGTCCAAACTCTCGCCCGCAACCCATGGCGCAATCTGTGATTGGGCAGAAGCCGCCGCCGGAATCAAGGGTTTTGGCCATGTGAAGGCGCGCAACCTCAACGCCGCCCGCGCGCGCATGGCCGATATCGCCAAGGGAATCTCGGCATGAACGCTGTTGCCTTTGACCTGCCGGAAGAAACCCGCGCGCTGCAATCTGTCGCGCGGGATTTCGCCCGTGATGTGTTGGCGCCGAAAGCGCTGCAATGGGACAAGGAGCAGCATTTCCCCGTGGCGGAAATGTGCGAAGCGGCGGCGCTAGGCATGGCGGCACTTTATGTGCGGGAAGAATCAGGCGGCGCGGGGCTGACGCGCTTGGACGCGGCGGTGGTGTTCGAAGCGCTTGCGACTGGTTGCCCCACCGTCAGCGCCTTCATGTCCATCCATAATATGGTCGCCTGGATGATTGACCGCTTCGGCAATGATGCGCAGCGCAGCACCTGGTTGCCGAAGCTGATCAGCATGGAAGCCATCGCCTCCTATTGCCTGACGGAACCCGGTTCCGGCAGCGATGCGGCAGCGCTGAAGGCGCGCGCAACGCGCGATAATCAGGGCTATGTCTTGAATGGCACCAAGCAATTCATCTCGGGCGCTGGGGCATCTGATCTTTATTTGACCATGCTGCGCACGGGTGGTGACGGCCCGGATGGCATTTCCGCGCTGCTGATCCCGAAGGAAACGCCCGGGCTTTCCTTCGGCGCCAATGAACGCAAAATGGGCTGGAATGCGCAGCCGACACGCCAGGTGATTTTCGAAGATGCGCGCGTGGGCGCGGATGCTGTTCTCGGTGAGGAAGGGCAGGGGTTTCGCTTCGCGATGGCGGGGTTGGATGGCGGCCGCTTGAATATCGCGGCCTGTTCTTTGGGTGGTGCGGAAGCCGCCTTGGATATCGCACTTCGCTACACCCAGGAACGCCGTGCTTTTGGCAAAGCGATCAGCGATTTCCAGAATACGCAATTCAAGCTTGCCGATATGCGCATTGAATTGGAAGCAGCGCGCGCGCTGTTGTGGCGTGCCTGCGCCAAGCTTGATGCCAAGGCGCCCGATGCCACCATGTTCTGCGCCATGGCCAAGCGTTTAGTGACGGATACTGCGTCTCGCGTCGCGGATGATGCGCTGCAATTGCTGGGCGGTTATGGCTATTTGGCGGAATACGGCATTGAGAAAATCGTGCGGGATTTGCGCGTGCATCGGATTTTGGAAGGCACGAATGAGATC
Organism: Alphaproteobacteria bacterium; assembly: GCA_026400795.1. GTDB lineage: Bacteria > Pseudomonadota > Alphaproteobacteria > Acetobacterales > Acetobacteraceae > Neoroseomonas. Next base: position 2,416 of record JAPLOJ010000067.1, on the reverse strand, counting down.
ATGCGGCTTATCGTCGCGCGGAAGATGTTGGGGGCATAAACCAATCAGGCGCGCTTGCCGCGCATCCAGGCCAGAGTCCCGCGAAGCCCAGCCAGATCAGCGCGCAGCTTATCCAAGCGCAGAGTCAGCGCGTGGCCGAATGCCTTTGACGCATGGTGCCGCACCCGCACCCAGGCTTCGCGCCGCGCCGCCGCACTACCCCGCATCAGCGCCATGTAATGCAGCCGGCTCCAGGCCAGATGCCGCGCCTTAAAGGCAGAAAGCGCTTGCGATGGCGCGGAAGAACCACCGCCTGCGTGACGCATCACCGCATCCGGCACCAGCACCAAGGCACGCCCCTTGGCGCGGGCGGCGGCGCAAATCGCGTCATCCTCATAGAACAGGAAAAAATCCTCGTTGAAGCGCAGCCCATCCGACGCCCGCAGCAACATGCAGGCACCCGAGAGAAATTCCGCGCATAACGGCCCCTCCGGCCATGGCTCAGCGCCACGTTTGCGCGAAAGCTTGCGGCGATGAAGCTGTTCCACATCCCAGGATCGCACACGATCGCCGCTTTCATCGCAAAGCGTGGGCGCCAGAATGGCCGCATCGGGAAAGGCATCTGCGGCGGTGACAAGCCGCGCAATCGCCGCCGCTTCCAGCCGCGTATCGGGGTTGGCGAGTAGCACAAATTCCGTCTCTGCCGCCGCCATGCCGGTATTGCAGCCAGCCCCAAAGCCAAGATTAGCCGCATTGCGGATCACGCGCGCGCCGGCTGCTTCCGCCACCGCCGCGCTGTCATCGCGGCTCGCATTATCCACCACAATCACGCCAAGGCCGGGTGGTGCGCTCCCCAGCATCCCGCGCAAGGCGGCCGCACTGTTATAGGCGACCGTGACGACGCAAACGCGCGCCAAGGCAACTGAAGTATTCAGCCTTGCAAGCTCCGCAGCCCTGCGCAAATGCGTTCCACCTGCGCATCGGTCAATTCGGGATACATGGGCAGGCTCATCACCTCCTGCGCGGCGTCCGCGGTCTCGGCGCAGCCCGCGGGGCCAAGGGGAACGCGGCCCTGATAAGCGGGCTGCAAATGCACCGGCACCGGGTAATGAATGCCCGTACCAATGCCTTGTTCCCTCAGCTTCGCCTGCACCGCGGCACGATCCGGCACGCGCAGCACATATTGATGGAACACATGCTCTGCCCCCGCGCGGCGTTGCGGCGGCGCGTAAGGGCCACCCGTCAATGCGGCATCATAGGCGCTAGCAATCGCGCGGCGGCGTTCGTTGCCGGCATCAAGCGCCGTCAGCTTCACACGCAAAATCGCCGCCTGCACTTCATCAAGCCTGGAATTCACGCCGACCATGTCGCTGATATAGCGTTCCTTCCAGCCATATTGCCGAATGGCCGCGATGCGATCCGCCAGAGCCTCATCATTCGTGGCCAGCACGCCGCCATCACCCAAAGCGCCAAGATTCTTGGTCGGGTAAAGGCTGAAGGCAGAAGCCGTGCCAAGTGTGCCAAGCTTCGCCCCATTCAGCGTCGCGCCATGGCATTGCGCGCAATCCTCAATCAACGCGATGCCCGCCGCGCGCGTTGCTTCCAGCATCGGTTCCAGATCACTGGCCTGGCCATAGATATGCACCGGAATCACGGCGCGCAAAGGCGGCAGGCCTGGCGGCGGGTGATCAATCACGCTCAGCAGCTCATCTGGATCCATGGTGTAGGTATCGGGGTCAATATCCAGCAGCAGCGGCGTCGCGCCAACCATTTCAATTGCGGACACGGTGGCAACGGCGGTGTGGGACACGGTTGCGACACTCATGCCCGGCCCGATGCCAAGCCCGCGCAAGATCAGCGCCAGCGCATCCGTGCCATTGGCGCAACCAATGGCGCGGCGGGTGCCAAGCCAGGCCGCGTATTCTTCTTCAAAAGCCGCGCCTTCCTTGCCAAGGATGTACCAGCCGCTGGCCAGCGCGCGCGCGACTGCCGCGTCAATTTCGGCGTTCTGGGCGCGATACCCGGCGCCGGGATCGGCCTGGGGGATCATGGTGATGACGGGCGCATTCATTTTGCGTTCTTTCCCTTCAGGGTCACAGATAATCGGCAAGGCGCTGGCGATACCAGTCAAGGGAAAGCTTCAGCCCCTTATCCAGGTCAATCGCCGGCGCCCAGCCGGTCGCATGGCGGAAGGCGCGATCATCCGCGGCATAGGACCCGATATCAATCGGCGCCCGATCGGCGGGGAATTCGCGCAATTCATAGCGGCCCAGCCCGCCATTGGCGGCGATCAGCTTGGCGGCCAGATCAAGCAGCGAAACCGGCGGGCTGCCGCCGATATTGAAGACTTGGCCGGAGACGGCGGGCTTGCCTGACTGTTCGGCCGCCATCAGAAAAGCGCTGGTGACATCATCCACATAGGTCAGGTCACGCAGCT
>JAPLOJ010000424.1 GCA_026400795.1 Alphaproteobacteria bacterium | reverse complement strand
GATCATTTTTTCGCGCGCGACGGCTTCGGCCACTTGCAGCAATTCCGGACGGGCAATGGCGATGTCAATGGCCATGGCGCATTCTCCTTAATGGGTCATTGTTGTTGGGTCAGCGGCTTTCGCCGTCGCCGCGATCAATTCGTCGGTCAGCACCAGCTTGGCGCGGCGGATATTGCCGCGCGGCAGCGCCAATTCAGTACCATCATCCAGCTTGAGGCGCGCTTCCTGGTCGTCAGCGCCAAGCGCTGTGCCACGGAAACGCTTGCGGCCATCAAACGGGATGGATAGTTCCACCGTCGCCACATGGCCGGCAAAGCGGTTCCAATCCTTGGTCCGCGTCAGCGGGCGATCAATGCCGGCGGAGGATACTTCAAGCATCCATTCGCCGCGTATTGGGTCCGCCACATCCAGCACAGCGCCCGCAGCGTGGCTGATGGCTTCACAATCTTCCACGGTGAAGGGCGCTTCATCGGCGCGTTCCGCCATGATCTGCACCACCGGGCGTTCCTTGCCGGAAACCTGCACGCGCACCAATTCATAGCCAAGCTGCGTGAGGCTTGGCAGGATCGCTTCCGCGATGCGGGCTTCAAGCCCTTCGTGATGAGGTAGATCAGGCTGCAAAAACGAAAAAGGCGGCCTTTTTCAAGGCCACCCCCCGTAAACTCGGATGGTGTGAATAAATCGGTTTTAGCGCTGGCGCGGCCAAAAAGCAAGGGCTGAACGAAAAATTTGGGAAAACGATGGGGGCTCGCCATATTGCGGCTAGGATCGGAACGCATGATGATGAAGCCCAATCAGTTGCTAATGCCGCGCCGCGCCTTGGTCGGCGCTGTGCTGCCCCTGCTGGGTCTGGCGCCCCTGCCGGCCCGGGCAGCGCGTGTGTTTCGCTTCGACCAAAGCCAGGGCAAGCTTGAATTCAGCGCGCGGCATTTGATGGTGCTGACCTCAACGGGGCAGTTTTCACGCTTTTCCTGCGAATTGATCCTTGACCCCGAAAGGCCGGAGACCGCGCGCGTGGCGGTGCAGGTGGAAACTGGTTCCATCACCCATGCCTATCCAGGGGCGGCGGATTTGCTGCGCTCACCGACCTATTTTGATGCGGAACGCTGGCCGTTGGCGCGGTTTTCTGGAAGCGCCCTGCCCGGCGGGCGGATTGATGCCTTTGACCTGGCCGGGCCTTTGGAAATGCGTGGCGTGACGCAGCCCTTTACCCTTCAGGCGAAGCTTGCGCGCCGGCGGCGCGATGCTGCGACGGGGGCGGAGATTGTGGATTGCACCGCGCGCGGCGAGGTCAGCCGCACAGCTTTCGGTATGGTGGCAGACATGGCGGCTACGGGGGACCGAGTGCAATTGGCGGTATCAGTCAGTCTGGTGATTGGATAGGCGAATGCAGGCGGCGTGGTCGGCGGCGCAACGGCGCCTGCATTGGGCCATGGCGGCCCTGGTTTTTGTGAACTTCCTGCTGGCGCTGGTGATGGTGGCGCTGCCGCTCTCGGCGCTTTTGGCAAAAATTCTGACCTATCAGCTGCATAAAAGCCTCGGTCTTTTGCTGATACCGCTTTGGGCCTGGCGGCTTTGGTTGCTGGCGCGGCGAGGCAGGCCTGCACAGCCGGCGCTACCCCCCTGGCAGCAGGGTGCGGCGCGGTTGGGCCAGGGCGTGCTTTATGCGCTGCTGATCGCCGTGCCGGTGCTGGGTTTTTTGAGCGCGGCGGCGGCACCGATTGGCGTTGAGACCGTATTCTTCCTGATCCTGCCCATTCCGCACCCCTTCCCGCCGGATCAAGCCTTGTATGATGTGCTGCGGCCTCTGCATCAGGGCGCGGCCTGGGGCTTGGTTTTGCTGGCGCTGGGGCATGGGGCGCTGGCGATCCATCACCACCGGCGCGGGCTGCCGATATTGCGGCTTATGTGGCGCGGACACTAATCACCGCCTGACCCATTCCCAATAAAGCGGCTGGCGCCCTTCGCGCAGCGCCTTGGCCTCGTAGCGTGTCGGTGGCCAGCCGGGCGGGCGCGTTTGCTCAAGGTTTCCCAAAATGAAAAAGCGCTGCGCGCCCATGGATTCACGCACCCATGCCTGATAGGTTGGATCGTCAGAGGCAATGCGCCAAATCCCGCCCGGCTTCATGGCGCGCGCCACCATGGGCAGCAATTCCGGATGCACAAAGCGCCTTTTGGCATGCCGCGCCTTGGGCCAGGGATCGGGGAACATCAGGAACAGCCGATCCAAAGCGGCTTCCGGCAAAGCGCGCAGCAAATGCCGCGCATCCTGCGGCCAAAGCCGGAGATTACGCGGCAGCGCGCCGGTTGCCTCCGCCTCTTCCGGCACCAGGCGCGTGAGCAAAGCGCAAAGCCCGTTTTCGAATACTTCCGAGGCTATATAGGCAACGTCAGGATGCGCCGCGATTTGATCGAGCGTATGTTCGCCCCCACCAAACCCCACTTCCAGCCAGACCGGCACATCACCCATGCCGAAGGCGAGGCGCGGGTCTGCCGCTTGTGCTGGGGTCAGGCGCAGTCGCGGTAGTGTTTCTTCCAACAGGCGCTGCTGGCGCGGACGCAAGGGATGGCCTCGACGCCTGCCATAAAGCCGGTCCGGCACACCATCAGCCAAGGGGGGACGATCAGCGGTCATTCACTGCCCTGAAAAGAAAAAGGCGGCAGGCTCACACCCACCGCCTCAAAGATAATCCGATCAGCGTCTCAGCGCCCGAAAGCGCGCTTCAGCTCATCGGCCAGATCGGTCATTTCCCAGGTGAAAGTACCCTTCGCCACATCCGGCACGCGGCCGAAATGGCCATAGGCGCTGGTCGGCACATAGATCGGGCGGTTCAGCTTCAGATGTTCACGAATGCCGCGCGGGGAGAGATTGACCATCCCGTCAATCACCTTCGCGAGCTTCGCCTCATCCACATCCTTGCCCGTGCCATGCAGGTCGAAATAGACCGATAGCGGCTTTGAGACGCCAATCGCGTAGCTGACCTGAATGGTGCATTTATCGGCCAGCCCGGACGCCACCACATTCTTCGCCACATAGCGCGCGGCATAGGCAGCGGAACGGTCCACCTTGGTCGGGTCCTTGCCAGAGAATGCACCACCGCCATGCGGCGCCGCACCGCCGTAAGTATCCACGATGATCTTGCGCCCGGTCAGGCCGCAATCGCCATCGGGGCCGCCGATCACGAATTTGCCCGTGGGGTTCACGTAGAATTCGCTATCCGGGCACATCCAGCCCTTGG
>JAPLOJ010000049.1:659-1949 GCA_026400795.1 Alphaproteobacteria bacterium | reverse complement strand
GAGCCAAGGTCGTTTTCTGCATACCATGCTGCGCGTCGGCAATCTTGACCGCAGCGTTGATTTCTACACGAAGCTGCTCGGCATGAAGGAATTGCGCCGGCGTGATGTGCCGGATGGCAAATATACGCTGGTCTTTGTGGGCTATGCCGGGGAGGAAACCGGCGCTGGCGTGATTGAACTGACCTATAATTACGGGGTCGAGAAATACGAACTAGGCTCTGCTTTCGGGCATCTTGCCGTGGGCGTGCCGAATGTGACCGCCACTTGCGATACGCTTCGCGCAGCCGGCGTGAAGATCACGCGCGAACCGGGGCCGGTGAAATTCGGCACCACCGTGATCGCCTTCATTGAAGACCCGGATGGCTATAAGATTGAGCTGATTGAACGCGCCTGATCAGGCGCGCTGGTCCAAACAAAAAACCGCGCGGGGTGCATCCCGCGCGGTTTCTGTTTGGGCGTGACGCTTCAGGTTTCAGTTGATGCGTTCACCATGCAGCGCGACATCAAGGCCCTCGCGCTCTTCTTCCTCGGTCACGCGCAGGCCAACGATGACATCGGTGATCTTGAGCAGGATCCAGGTGGCGACCGCCGTATAGGCCATGGTAGCCGCCACTGCGATCACCTGCCTGATGAATTGCTCCATCCCGCCCGAAGAACCTTCCGGCAGCGCCGTGGTGGCCGAAAGCGGGCCATAAGCCAGGAAGCCCACCAGCAAGGCGCCGACAATGCCGCAAATGCCATGCACACCAAAGGCATCCAGGCTGTCATCATATTTCAGCGCACGCTTCAGCGCCGTGGCGCCCCAATAGCCCGCCACACCGGCAACCAGGCCGATGATGAGCGCGCTGCCAGGCAACACGAAGCCAGCAGCCGGCGTGATTGCCACCAAGCCCGCCACCGCACCGGAAATCGCGCCCAGCACGGAAGGCTTGCCCTTGCCGATCCATTCCGCAGCCAGCCAGGACAGCACCGCCCCTGCCGCCGCGATTTGCGTGACCAGCATGGCCATGCCCGCGCGACCGCCGGAAGAACCAAGTGCCGACCCAGCATTGAAGCCAAACCAACCCACCCAGAGCAGCGCAGCACCAATCACCGCAAAGCCTAGATTATAGGGCGAAAGATTTTCTGACCCATAGCCGATGCGCTTGCCGAGCACGATCGCGGCAACAAGCCCCGCCACGCCGGCATTGATATGCACCACGGTTCCGCCCGCGAAATCCAGCGCGCCGAGTTCAAAAATCCAACCATTCGGATGCCAGACCCAATGCGCGACCGGCGAATAGACCAGCA
>JAPLOJ010000049.1:0-602 GCA_026400795.1 Alphaproteobacteria bacterium | reverse complement strand
GTCCAAAGCCCGACAAACACCAGCAGCGCAGAGAACTTCATCCGATCCGCAACCGCACCGGTGATCAGCGCCGCGGTGATGATGGCGAAGGTCATCTGGAACATAAGGAAGACCGATTCCGGAATGGTGGTGGCCACCGCCGCATCGCCGGACCCAAGCGTAAATGGCTTGTCCCAATTCTCCGCCAGGCCGCCCAGGAAGAAGCGAGAGAAATCGCCGATCCAGGCATTGCCCTCACCAAAGGCCAAGCTGTAGCCCGCCACCATCCACAGCACGGAAACCAGCGCGCAGATGGAAAATGACTGCATCATGGTGGCGAGCACATTCTTCTTGCGCACCATGCCGGCATAAAACAGCGCCACACCAGGCACCGTCATCATCAGCACCAAGGCGGTGCTCACCAGCATCCAGGCGGCATCACCCGTATCCACCTTCGCTTCATCAGCGGCAAAGGCCGGCACGGCGGCCATGGCAAGGAAAGCCGCGGCCATACCGCAGCGAGCGAGGAACCTCATGGGTTGTCCCTTCTTTTGCATTGTTTCGGAATTAAGGCTCACAGCGCGGATTCATCCGTCTCGCCGGTGCGGATGCGCAAAGCGCGT
>JAPLOJ010000319.1 GCA_026400795.1 Alphaproteobacteria bacterium | reverse complement strand
GCCATGTTGGGTCGGCATTGGCCAGGTCACGCTGGAAGGTCCAGACATCGGTCAATTCCGTCACCGCTTCCGCACCGGAGACAATGGAACCATCACGCGCCTGCACCAGATTGATCTGATCCGTCACCAAGCGCACGGTGATTTCGGCGACACTGCCGCGCAACTCAGCGGCTTCGATCCCGCTTTCCTCAACGCTTCGGAGTTCAGTGCGCTGGGTTTCGCCGGCAGCCTCACGCGCGGAAATCGCCTGGTCAAAGCCGGCATAAGCCTCGTCAGACAGCAAAGGCTTCAGGGCGGCGCGATCACCACGGGCGAAAGCTTCGACAATCATGCCAAAGGCAGTCTCCGCCCCGTCCAGAAAACGGTTCGGATCAAAACTGCGATCACGCTTCTGGATTTGCACCAACGCCTCACCCACCGGGCTGCGCGGATCAGGAATGACCCGCCGCGACCCGCCCTGGGCCGGCTTGGCGCCAATCTCGACCTCGGTCGCAGGGCCACGCGCGGCCGGCACCGGCGCGGCTTCAGGCTGAGCCTGACGCTCAAACCCCGTCCGGCGGCCAAGCACGCTCCGCAGCCGCAGCACCAAAAAGGCCGCAACCATCGCGAAGAGAATCAGATCTATCGGCAAGCCACCCATGTTTTTACTCCTTGAACCTTAATCTAGGGTGCCACAGGCCCCAGGGCAACGCTTCGATCATCCCAAACCGCAACGGAATCACCTGACCACCCTGGCCATTGCCCAAAAACAAGGCCGGTTGCGGCCAGCCGACGGCCTCGCTAGACCAAACACAGATCAGACAAGGGCGACAATCGTGATTCTGCTTCGGCACGGGCAAAGCGAATTCAACCTGCTTTTCACCCAAACCCGCAAAGACCCAGGGATTATTGACCCCAAGCTGACACCGCTTGGCCAAACCCAGGCGGAAGAAGCCGCCGAAGCGCTTGCGCATGAAGGCATCAGGCGCATCATCGTGTCCCCCTATACCCGCGCTTTGCAGACTGCCCTGCCAGTCGCTCGGCGCCTCAACCTGCCGCTGACCGTGACGCCAACGGTGCGCGAACGCTACGCCTTTACCTGCGATATCGGCCGGCCGGTGGCAGAACTGCGGCTCGATTTTCCCCAAGTGGTGCTGGACCATATTGATGAAATCTGGTGGCCACCCGTGGAAGAACCCGCCGAACAGGTGATTGATCGCGCCCAGCTATTCCGTGACGAAATGGCCGCTTTGCAGGATTGGTCCCATACCCTTGTTGTCTCCCACTGGGGCTTCATCCTGGCCTTCACGGGCAAAAGCGTCATGAATGGCCAAATGCTGCGCGTGGACCCGACCGAAGCACCCCCCGCCGAGATCATCTGGAAGCATTGAACGGGGAGCTTTACGGCCCTACCCGGCTTCCAGCCGATAGCCGCCCGCATCGGTCAACAGAATCCGCGCCTCGGCTGGATTGGGTTCGATCTTCTGACGCAGCCGATAGATATGCGTCTCCAGCGTATGCGTGGTGACCTTGCTGTTATAGCCCCAGACTTCGCTCAGCAGGATTTCACGTGAAACCGGCTGTCCGCCGGCGTTCAGCAGGAAGGTCAGGATCGCCGTTTCCTTTTCCGTCAGGCGAATTTTCCGCCCGCGCTTCGGTTCCTGCAATAGCTTGGCGGCAGGGCGAAACTCATAAGGGCCGATAACCGAAGCGGCATCTTCACCCCCGATGGAACGCTGGATGTGTGCGCGCAGCTTCGCCAGCAAATCCTGCATTCTGAGCGGCTTGGTAATGGCATCATTCGCCCCGGCATCCAGGCAGCGCAGCACTTCTTCTTCCTCTGAAGCCCCGGCCAACAAGATGATGGGCATCCGCATGCCCGCACGCCGCAGCTTGGCGCAGAATTCGCGCGCCGAGCCATCCGGCAGCCCAAGATCAAGCAGAATGGCGGCAAAACGAGCCCCATCGGCGCGGATCAGTGCCTCCGCCGCCGCAATGCTGGCAGCGCCAAGGGCAGCGAATTCGCCCCCAAAGGCCAGTTGCTCAGCCAGGCTGGTCCGAAGCCTTTCATTATCATCCACGATCAACACGGGATGCCATCGGCAGCAAGCCTCGTTCTTCTGTCCTGGAGCCCGGCCGCGATGGATGCAGCGCCCCGTTTTGAGGCCCTTAGAATGCCACCCGCCGGGCCCAGCCGGCAAGATATCCCAGGCGGGGGTGGCCTCGTGGCGCGGTTCCTGCGGTCCGGGGGCTCGCAAAGCGCCGTATCAGTGCCACATTCACGCTGACTTAATAAGCGCGTATTGGAAACCCTTCACATGTCCCTGCAAGGTGGCCTTTTGCCGCAAAGCCCAGAACTCGCCCCCGATCCGCGCCGCCTGGCCATGCGCGGCGTGCATCGCGCCATTTCCGATCTGCGCCGCGGCACCCCGGTGCTGATCATCGAAGGAGAGGTGGCCTTACTGGTCGGCGCGGCGGAAACGCTTGGCGCTTCGGGGCTTGCCGATATCGCCTCAGGCGGCTTGGCAGCGCCAGTGCTGCTGCTTGCCCCCACGCGCGCGGCAGCCTTGCTGCGCCGGCCCGTGACCCAGGCCGAGGATCAGGCCGTGGTGGCGCTGCGCTTGCCTGCTTTGATGCTGGACCCTGCCCGACTACGCGGTTTTGCCGACCCCACCGCCGAAAGCCTGCTACCGGCGGAGGCTGAACAAATCTCTCCCCCCCCGCTTGCGGGCGCGGCCCTTGCACTGGCGAAGCTTGGCCGGCTTTTGCCTGCGCTGGTGGTGGCCCCTGCCGCAGCGGGTGTGGCTGAGCGGCTTTCGCTGCTGCGTGTGCCGGCCGAGGATGTCTTGAGCTACCCGATCAGCGCCGCTGCCAGCCTGAAGCGCGTGGCGGAAGCCCGCGTGCCGCTGGAAGATGCGCCGGAAGCGCGCATCATTGCGTTTCGTGCCGCCGATGGCGGGATTGAGCATCTGGCCATTCTGGTGGGCGACCCGGAAGCGAGCAACGCCGCCGGGCAGCCGCCCTTGGTGCGCGCCCATTCTGAATGTTTCACGGGTGATCTTTTGGGCTCACTACGCTGCGATTGCGGCCCGCAGCTACGCGGCGCCATCAAGCGCATGGCGGAAGACCCCGCGGGCGGCGTGCTGCTTTATCTGGCTCAGGAAGGCCGCGGCATTGGGCTCGTGAACAAGCTCCGCGCCTATACAATGCAGGATCGCGGGCTTGATACACTCGATGCCAATCGCGCGCTTGGCTATGGCGCGGATGAGCGGAACTTCCTGGTGGCGGCGACCATGCTGCGCGAGATTGGCATGACAAGCGTGCGGCTGCTGACCAATAACCCCGACAAGCTCTCAGGCCTTGCCGCTTGCGGGATTGAGGTAGTGGGCCGCGAAGCGCATAGCTTTGACCCGAATGGCGTGAATGACGCCTATCTGGACACCAAGGCGCGGCGCTTCGGACATATGCTGGGATAGGCGATGAGCCCATCCAGTCTGGCGCGGCTTAGCCCTGATGGGCTGCTGCGCTTTCAGGGTGGTATTTATCGTTGCGCCATCGGCAAGGGCGGCAGACGCGCCGATAAGTGCGAAGGTGATGGCGCGACACCGATAGGATTATTGCCGCTTCGCCGCTTGCTGTATCGCGCGGATCGTCTGGCACCGCCGCGCGGCGCCGTGCCCGTTGCACCCATCGCACCCGATGATGGCTGGTGTGATGATCCGACGCACGCCGATTACAATACACAAATCCGCCTGCCGCATCCGGCAAGGCATGAAGAACTTTGGCGCGCTGATGCGATTTACGATGTGATTGGTGTGTTGGGTTGGAATGACGCGCCGGTTATGCGCGGGCGGGGGAGTGCGATTTTCCTGCATCTGGCCCGGCCTGATTTTAGCCCGACTGAGGGCTGCATTGCGCTTGAGCAGCAAGATTTGCTGCGGGTTTTGGCCGAAGGGCTGGGGGCGATTGAGGTTTTGGGGTGAATTTTAGCTAACCGCCTTCTTCCCGCCCCCCATCGGCGTTTCCCGTACAAAGAAGGGGAGCGCATGACCCGGCAACCGGCCGCGGAGCGCGGCCATCAGCGCCAGGCCATCATCCTCCGGCACCTGAAACCGCGCCGTGCCCGGCGCCGGATCAAGGCTATGCAGGTAATAGGGCTTGATACGGTTGCGGATCATAGCACGCAGCAGCGCTTCCAAAGCGGGTGCCTCATCATTCACCCCGCGCAGCAAGACCGTTTGCCCAAGCAAGGGCACGCCTGCTTCGGCCAGCCGCGCCAGCGCCATTGCCGCATCAGGCGTGAATTCGCGCGCATGATTGGCATGCACCGCGATGAAGACCGGCTTCGCTTGCCGCATGGCAGCAACCAGCGCCCCCGTCACCCGCGCAGGATCAGCCACCGGCACGCGTGTATGGATGCGCAGCGTTTCAATATGCGCCATGCCGGCCAGCCGCCCGAGTATTTCGCCAAGCCGCCGGGCCGAGAGCATCAGCGGATCGCCCCCGGTCAGGATCACCTCTCGAATAGCGGTATTGCCTTCAAACCAAAGCAGCGCGCTTTCCAACTCCGCTTCCGTCAGCACACCGCCATCGGGGCCGACCTTTTCGCGGCGAAAGCAGAAGCGGCAATAGACCGGGCAGGCGAGCAAGGGTTTCAGCAGCGCGCGATCCGGGTAGCGATGCACAACACCTTTCACCGGCGTGAAGGGCGCATCCGCGGTCGGGTCTTCCATTTCATGCGGCGCAATGGTCAGCTCCGCTGGATCGGGGAGATATTGCAGCCCGATCGGATCGGCAGGATCACCTGGGGTGATCAGGGCAGCCATGGCCGGGGTAATGGCGGTGGCATAGCGCGCCGCTACTTCTTCCAGCGCCGGCAGCATGGCTTCCGCCACCAGCCCGGCGCGCAGAAGATCTTGCGGGGTGCGGAGCGTGCGGCTCTGGTCTCGGGCGATTGGCTCGGGCATGGTTCAGCCCGCCTAGACCAGTGCTGAAAGCCGAGCAATGCCCCTGCCCCCTTGGCACCCGGAAGCCTTCGCCGCGCGGCTGCCCTTTCTGGAACGCCGCGGCCGGCTTACCGCCGAATCCCGCGCCTTTCTCACCGGCCGCGGCTACCGCGAAGTGGAAACCCCCGCTTTGGTGCCCGCCCCGGGGGCCGAGGTGCATTTGCGCGCCTTTGCCACTCGGTATGAGGCACATTTGGGCCAGGGTGCGTCGCGCGATCTGTGGCTCCGCACCTCCCCCGAATTGGCGTTGAAGCGGCTTTTGGTGGCCGGCGCCGGGCCAGTTTTTGAATTGGCGCGAGTCTGGCGGAATGGCGAAACCTCACCCCGTCATTCCCCGGAATTCACCATGCTGGAATGGTATCGCCCGGGGCTTGGCTTCGATGGCCTGATGGCCGAGACCGAGGAATATGTCCGCACCGTCGCGCCGCGCCTAGTGGCGCATGGCGCGGTGACCACGGATCTCAGCCTGCCCTTTGAACGCATCACCATGGCGGAA
>JAPLOJ010000016.1 GCA_026400795.1 Alphaproteobacteria bacterium | reverse complement strand
TGAAGAAGCAGGTGGAAGCCATGGTGGCTTTGGCGGATTTGACACGCGCTGGCTTCATCGCGGGCGATATCAGCACTGTCATGTCGCCGCGCACCGTCATCACCTGGGCTGATAATGCCAAGATTTTTGGTGATATCGGCTTCGCCTTCCGCCTTTCCTTCTTGAATAAGTGCGATGAGGCGGAACGCAGCACGGTGGCTGAATACTATCAGCGCTGCTTCAATGAGGAATTGCCCTCAGGCTCCTTGCTCCGCAAGGCGGGCTGAATCCAGTAACGGCGGCGTCAGCCCCTGGCGCCGCCATTGCATGCCAGAGAGAATTACATGAGCGGCAAGCAGGATCTGACGCGGCAGGAAGAATTCAAGCGCGCCACCGCGGGCGTTTTGCGCGCCATGGCGCATGCGGATGCGGAAGTGCAGGTGGCCTTCCAGCCCGGGCCTTCCGGTGTTGCCGGCAAGCGCGTGCGCCTGCCGCTGCCAACCCGCGCTTTGCCGGCCAATGAAATGGCCAAGCTGCGTGGTGCGGCGGATGCCGCCGCGCTCAAGCTGCGTCATCATGATGAAGCGCTCCATGCCAGCCGAATCCCAACGCGGCGTGAAGCCAAGGAAGTATTCGACGCGCTGGAACAGGTGCGCGTGGAAGCCGTGGGTTCCCAGCATATGGCTGGCGTCGCGGCGAATTTGCGCGCCAAGCTGATCGAAGAATGCGAAGCCGAAGGCTATGATCGCATGACGCGCAAGGACCAGATGCCTCTACCGGCAGCCTTGGGCCTGATTGCGCGTGAACGCCTGACCGGCCAAGCCGCGCCGGAAGCCGCGCATCGCGTGCTCGACCTATGGCGCGACACGATTGGTGAAGACGCCGAAAAGGCACTCACCGAAATGGCGACCACCGCCGAAGACCAAGGCGCCTTCGCCCGCGCTGCGCGCAAGCTGCTGACCGCACTCGACCTCGCTGAGGCCGAAATGGAAGCGGAAAGCGAACAGCAGGACGAAGAAGGCGAAGAAGGCGGCGAAAGCACGCCCCAGCAGGATCAATCCGGCGAAGGGCAAAGCCAATCCGACCAGGAAGATGAAATGCTCGGCGCCCAGCCTGAGCAAATGCAGGGCGAAGCTTCGGACGAAGAAGCTGAGGAATCCGAAGAAGAAGGCGCGGCAGCCGATGGCGATGACAAGCCAGGTGGCCCGCAGCAGCGCCGCGAAGTGCCGCAGGTGGATGACACCACGCGCTACCACGCCTTCAGCACGCAATTCGATGAAGTGGTGGCGGCTGATGATCTTTGCGATGCGGATGAACTGACGCGGCTGCGCCAACAGCTTGACCAGCAGCTTTCCCATTTGCAGGGCGTTGTTTCCAAACTTGCCAATCGGCTTCAGCGGCGCTTGCTTGCACAACAGCAGCGCGCCTGGGATTTCGATTTGGAAGAAGGCATTCTGGATGTCGCGCGGCTAGCGCGCATTGTCGCCAACCCAACCCATTCGCTGTCCTATAAGCGAGAGCGGGAGACGGATTTCCGCGATACGGTAGTGACACTGCTGATTGATAATTCAGGGTCCATGCGCGGGCGCCCGATCACCGTTGCCGCCATGTGCAGCGATATCCTGGCGCGCACGCTGGAACGCTGCGCTGTCAAAACCGAAATCCTTGGCTTCACCACGCGCGCCTGGAAGGGCGGGCAAAGCCGCGAACGCTGGGTGGCGGAAGGCAAGGCGCGTAATCCGGGCCGGCTGAATGATCTGCGTCACGTGATCTACAAGCCAGCCGATGCGCCCTGGCGGCGCGCGCGCAAGAATCTTGGCCTCATGCTGCGTGAAGGTTTGCTCAAGGAAAACAT
>JAPLOJ010000264.1:6824-11202 GCA_026400795.1 Alphaproteobacteria bacterium | reverse complement strand
TTGATTTTCATGGTGATCCTGGGCGGGCTTGGGCGGCTTTCCGGCGCCATCCTTGGCGCGGTGCTGTTCGTGCTGTTGGAGACCTGGCTGCCCAGCCTGACCACGCATTGGAAAATGATCTTTGGCCCACTGCTGATTTTGGCGGTACTGTTCATGCGCGGCGGGCTGATTGGTTTTCTGGGGGCGCGCCGTGGCTGAAGCGCTGCTCAGTGTTCAGGGCTTGCGCAAGCATTATGGCGGGCTTGCGGTGACCAATGATGTCAGCCTGGAAGTGCTGCCCGGCGAAATCCACGCGCTGATCGGCCCGAATGGCGCGGGCAAGACCACGCTGATCCACCAAATCACTGGCACGGTCGCGCCTGATGCAGGGCGCGTTGTATTCGCCGGCAATGACATCACGCGCTTTTCCCTGCCGCGCCGCGTGCATGCGGGCCTCGCGCGCAGCTTTCAGATCACCAGCATCATTGCGGGCTTTTCGGTATTGGAAAATGTTGCTGTGGCCGCGCAGGCCAAAAGCGGTTCTTCCTTTCGCTTCTTTCGTGCCGCCGCTTCGGAAGAAGCGCTGAATGAAGCCGCGCGCTATGCCTTGGCTGAGGTGGGGCTGGCAGATCGCGCGGGTATCACCGCCGGCGCACTTAGCCATGGCGAAAAGCGCGCGCTGGAGATTGCCATCGCTCTCGCCACCCAACCGCGGCTGCTTTTGCTTGATGAACCGTTGGCCGGGGCAGGGCCGGAGGAGACTGAAAAGCTTATCGCCCTGCTGCGACGGCTCAAATCCCGCTACGCCATCCTGCTGGTGGAACATGACATGCAAGCG
Organism: Alphaproteobacteria bacterium; assembly: GCA_026400795.1. Taxonomy (GTDB): domain Bacteria; phylum Pseudomonadota; class Alphaproteobacteria; order Acetobacterales; family Acetobacteraceae; genus Neoroseomonas. Next base: position 10,385 of record JAPLOJ010000264.1, on the reverse strand, counting down.
GTGTTTGCGCTGGCGGATCGGATTTCGGTTCTCGCCGAAGGCCGCATCATTGCCAGCGGCAGTACCGCTGAAATCCGCGCCAGCGCCGAAGTGCGCGCTGCCTATCTGGGCGAAGAAGAAGTACCATGCTGACGCTTGAAGATGTGGTCGCCGGCTATGGCGAAAGTCAGGTGCTGAACAGCATCAGCTTTGGCGTGGGCGCGGCGCAGGTGGTGACACTGCTTGGCCGCAATGGCATGGGCAAGACCACCACGGTCCGCGCCATCATGGGGCTGATCCGCCCGAGTGCCGGGCATATCCGCTTTGATGGTCAGGACATTACCGGCGACCCATCATATCGCATCGCGCAGCGCGGCATCGGGCTGGTGCCGGAAGGGCGGCAGATTTTCCCGACTCTAAGTGTTGAGGAAAACCTTGTTGCCACCGCCGCCAATCGCGCTGGCGGTGCGCCGCGTTGGGATTTGCCCGCCATCTACGCGCTGTTTCCGCGCTTGGCCGAAAGGCGCCGCCAATCCGGTGCCAAGCTTTCCGGCGGAGAGCAGCAAATGCTCGCGATTGGTCGCGCGCTGATGACCAATCCGCGCCTGCTGGTGCTGGATGAAGCGACCGAGGGTCTGGCGCCGCTGATCCGCGCCGAAATCTGGCAGGTGATGGCGAAGCTGCGCGCCGAGGGTCAAGCAATTCTGCTGATAGATAAAAACCTGGCCGCCGTGATGCGCTTGGCCGATTGGCATGTGGTGATCGAAAAAGGCCGCGTGGTCTGGCAGGGCGATAGCGCGACACTCGCCGCCGCGCCAGAAATCCGCGATACTTACTTACACGTCTGAAACGCGCCGGTTGGCGGGCTGAGACGCAACTTCACCGCTTTGTCTTGCGTGCCTTCTGTTCTGCCAGGAAGGTCCGCATCATGCGCTTTGGTTCATCGGTGTTCCAGGATGCGGCGAAGGCGGTAATGCCGGCGGCAATCGCCTCGCTGATCGGGCGATCTTCCCATTGCCGGATCAGTGCCTTCTGCGCGCGAATGGCCTCAGGCCCAGCGGCCAGTAGGTTCGCGGTCCAGGCTTCGATGCGCGCATCAATGCGTTCGCGATGCGCGACTTCTTCCAGCAAGCCCCAGGAAAGCGCATCAGCGGCCGAGATTGTTTCAGCCAGCAGCAGCAAACGCCTGGTGCGGCCCCAGCCGATCAAGCCCGGCAATAGTGCCGCTTCCACCACGGAAGGAATGCCAACGCGCACTTCCGGCATGCCGAATTTCGCATCCCGCACGGCAATGCGGATATCGCAAGCCGCCGCCACTTCTAGCCCAGCGCCAAGGCACCAGCCATTGATGCGCGCAATCACTGGCACGGGCAGGTCGCGAATGGCAGCGCATATGCCATGTACGCGGCGGATGAAGGCTTCAGCTTCTGCTGGCGTTTCCAAAGCTGCCATGGCGCTAATATCAGCACCGCCGATGAAGGCGCGTTCGCCTTCGCCGGTCAGCACCGCAGCGCGCAGGCCGGGGCGCGCGGCAAGATCGCGCAGGGCGGCAATGGCCTGATCCAGCAGCGCTGTGTTCAGCGTATTCAGCTTGGCATCATTCGCTACCGTCAGCCGCGCCACACCGCGCGCATCCACAGCAATATCGAAACTCCCGCTCATGCAGTTTCTCCTGGCTGAGATACTGGCCTTCGCGTTTGGCCGCCTGCCATCAGTACATTCATCATTGCGAACCTTACGCTGGCAGCGTCACGGAAATATGGCCAACGGGCTTGCCATTGCTATCCGCGATATCGTCTTCCACCGCCTGCACCAGCGCTGCCGTGGCGGCGGCATCCAGCAGTCCAAGCCGGCCGAGCAATGCGGCGAAAACCCCCATCTTGGCGCGCGATGCCCCATCGGCGAGTTTCACCGCAATCCCCAAACCCTGATCCGGCACGAAGCCCACCACAAAACCTTCCGCGCCGCCTTTCAGCAGCACACGGCCATTGGTCGCCCGCACAATACGGCTGGTTGCCTGATCCCGACCGGAAAGATGATCCGGATATTTCGCAATGGCTGCCTGCAATCTTTCAATCGCGGTGCGCCGCGCGGGGCTTGCCACCTTCCGCGCTGCCCAGCGCGCCGCTGCCTGCGCCATGGCTTCCATGGAAAGCGCCAGCGCCGGCAAGCCACAGCCATCAACGCCGGCCTGCAAACCGCGCGCATCACTACCCAGCAATTCCGACAGGATTTCGAGATAAAGAAGCTGCGTCGGATGCGCGGGATCACCATAGCCTGCGACTGGTGCGCCAAGCTTCTGCGCCACGCTCAAGAATCCGCAATGCTTGCCGGAGCAATTGTGGTATATGCGGGATCGATCACCGCCCGCGCGATAAATCTTCGCCTGATCCGCCGCCGCGCGCGGCATATCCGGCCCACACACCAGCGCAGATTCGGAAAGCCCCATGCGCGCCAGCCAATCGCGCACCAAAGCCACCTGAAATTCCTCAGCGCTATGGGACGCGCAGGAAAGGGCAAGGTGCTCCTCGGTCAGCCCCAACGCATCCGCAGCACCGGTTTCCACCAGCGCCACTGCTTGATAGGGCTTCAGTGAGGATCGCGGAAAGGTGACGAAGGCAGGATCACCCATCGCCAGCACCTGGCGCCCGTTGCTGTCCATCACTACGGCGATGCCGTGGTGAATGCTCTCCACCGCCGGACCGCGATGGATTTCCGCCAATTGCACAAAGGGGTTTTGCATCGTCGCTACCTTGTCACGGCCATATGGGTTTTAGAAATCTTCCAGCACAACCTTGCCGATCATGCCGCCGCTTTCCACCAGCGCATGCGCTTGCGTCAGATTGGCCGCCGATATCTTGCCCAGATTGCGTGTCATGGTGCCGCGCATCCGCCCGGCTTCGATCAGCCCCGCAACCTCATTCAATAGCCGGTGCTGTTCGATCATGTCGGGCGTATTGAACAGGGGCCGCGTGAACATCAGTTCCCAATGGATCGAAACCGATTTGCGCATCACATCGCGCGCATCCACCGGCGCCTGGCTTTCGATCAGCAGAATGCGCCCTTGGGGCGCCACCGCATCCACCATCGCGGCCCAATTCTTCGCCGTGGTATTGGCGGAATAGATGTAATTGGCCCCGCGCAAACCAAGCGCCTTCATCTGTGCCGCGATATCACCGTGGTGATCCACCACATGATGCGCGCCCAGATCACGGCACCATTGCACGCTTTCAGCGCGCGATGCGGTGGCTACCACGGTCAGCCCGGTCAGCGCGCGCGCCATCTGGATCACCATGGACCCCACACCGCCCGCGCCAGCAATCACCAGCAGAGTCTGCCCCTGCCCGCCGCCTTGCGGCACACCAAGGCGATCAAACAAACCCTCCCAAGCAGTAATCGCGGTCAGCGGCACGGCGGCGGCTTCGGCAAAGGTCAGGTTGCGCGGCTTCCGCCCAACAATGCGTTCATCCACCAGGTGCAATTCGGCGTTGGTGCCGGAACGATTGATCACGCCGGCGTAAAATACCTCATCACCTGGGCGAAACAGCGTGCAATCGGGCCCGACAGCGCGCACCACGCCAG
>JAPLOJ010000264.1:0-6814 GCA_026400795.1 Alphaproteobacteria bacterium | reverse complement strand
CCACGCCAGCGCCATCAAAGCCAAGGATGCGCGGCGCCTCACCTGGATCATCGCGGCGGCGCACCTTGGTATCAACGGGGTTCACCGACACCGCGTGGATTTCCACCAGCATGTCGCGCCCGGTTGGCGCTGCGGGGGCCACGATATCCAGATCAATCAGCGCATCCGCCTGATCAATCGGCAGGCATTTCCGGTATCCAACGGCTTTCATGGCAATCCTTGATCCTTGTTCATCTCAGCCCACACGCAGCAGGGCAGGGCCTTCTTCGCGCAGCCAGGTCTCCGCCTCATCCCGATGCGGGGCCAGCGCTGCCACATGCGCCCAGAAGCGCGGAGAATGGTTCAGCTCACGCAGATGCGCGACCTCATGCGCGACAACATAATCCAGCACCGCATCCGGCGCCATCACCAGCCGCCAGGAAAAGGCGAGCGTGCCATCCGGCGCGCAAGACCCCCAGCGGCTTTGCGTATCCTTCACGCGAATGGCCTTGATGGCGACACCCAGCTTTTCCGCATGGATCGCAGCCAAGGGAATGATGCGCCGCTTTGCCTCCGTGCGCAGAAAATCGCGCAAGCGCCGAGGCAGGAATTCCACCGCACCGGTCACGATGATGGCGCCATTTTCCACAAAGGCACCGCCACGCCGTGATGGATCATGCAGCACGGGATGCGGCAGACCGCCCAATGGCACCGCGGCGCCATGCGCGAGCGAAATGCTCGGCGCCAGGGCCTTGATACGCTTCAGCACCCAGGCGGCATGCGCCGTGAGAAGCTCAAGCCCAGCGCGGCGGCTGGCGCGCATTGGCAGTGTCACCACCACATCGCCAGCGCGTGGATCAATGCGCAAACTAACCGAACGAGCACGCTCCGAACGCCGCCACCGCACCGGGCAAAGTTCTGGCGGACCCAGCAAGCCAGGGCGAAGTGGCACCATTTCCGAATCGGGCAGGGACATCACCGCACCATGCCTTCAGAAGGCTTCAATTTTCAACCGCTTGACACTCAAGCGGTTTCACGCGCGAGTGTTGCCATGCGTTTCGCCCTCAGCGCCATCCTGCCCCTTTTGCTGCTTGGCACCATTTGGGGTGCCACGCCGATTTTCGTGAAGACATTGGGTGGCATGGGCTGGCCGCCTTTGATGATCGCGCTTGGCGCTTCGGGCTTCAGCACCATTACCTTGCTGGCGGTGTGTTTTGCGCGGCGCGAAATCCCCGCGCTCAGGCGCCCCTATCTGATTCATTATGGCGTTTCGGGGCTGACGGGACTTGTGCTGTCCAATTTGTTTGGCTTCACGAGTTTGCAGCATATACCAGCGGGGTTCTTCTCCCTGCTGATCCCCCTTTCGCCCATGCTGACTGTGCTTGGTGCCATGGCGCTGAGGATGGAAAAAGTATCCTGGCGGCGCATTGGCGGCAGTATCTTGGGGCTGGTCGGCATTGGCATTGCCATGGCGCCAGGTGCCGCGCTGCCGAACCCCGAGGCGCTGCCCTGGGCATTGCTCGCGGCCTGCACGCCGGTTTGGTATGCGGTGGCCAATATCGCCGGCGTGAAGCTTGCCCCGCGCGGTGCGGCGCCCTTGGCGCTGGCGGCGGGCACCTGCGCTGCGGCGGCGCTGATGATGGCGGTGATTGCCTTTTCAACCGGGCAGATCCGTTCCGTGGATTTAGCGGGGCTGCCGATCACCATGACGCAAGGCGCGCTGCTCGCGCTCGCTTATTTGATCTATTTCCGATCACTCGCCACACAAGGCGGCGTGGTGACATCCCAGGTGGGCTATATCGTCACCATCACCGGGCTCATCTGGGGTTTTGCGATTTTTGGCGAGGTGCCGGGCTGGCTGACGATCCCCGCCGCGGCTTTGGTCTTTATCGGGCTTGCGATGGTGACGCTGCCCGGCAAGAAAATCACCCAATCAGGTGCTTGAGTTCCGTTTCCACGAAGGACAGCGGCGCGGCACCGGCATTCACCACATTATGCTCAACACCGGCAGCGCGCGCATAAGCCACGCCGGCAGTTAATGAGGCCGTTGCGGTCTCACCGCCTGGCAATTCCAGAAGAAGACTGCCATCCGTCACCGGCACCACCACATAAGCCATGCCGTGGCGATGCCAGCCGGTTTCCGCGCCGGGTTCAAAATCCCAACGCGTGACGCGCACATTGGCATCGTCAATCTGAATGGTCGCCACCGCCGGTGCGCGGCAGCGTAGCGGTTCCTTCACGGCGCTATTCCGCTGCCTTGGCGGGCGCCAGCCCCGGCAGAGGCAGCGCACCCGCCGCACCCCAGGCAGCCCAAACCGCTTCGGCCTGCGCGGCATTCAACGGCAGATGGGGCGGGCGAATGGTACGCCAGCCGGCATCACCCGTGCTGCGTGCAATGATTTCACGCAGGCCCGGAATCAGCGGCACGGAAGTCGCGGCCTTGCGCGTGGCATTCAACACGGCCTGCGCCGCATCGGCTTCAGCACCCGTGCGCTTGGCATAGACAATGCCACCCCAATGGGAATTGCCGTTGGACGCCGCCGTGATGCAGCCCGCGCCGCCTTCGGCCAGGATCCTTTGGAGGAATTCATCGCTGCCGGAATAAACCTCAAACCCATCCTTGGCGAAGGCCTGCACCATGGCCTGCATATTGGCGTAATCGCCGGAGGAATCCTTGACGCCCTTGATGGTGCCAGGGAAAGCCTTGATCAGGCGTTCCAGCAGCGCAAGGCTGAAAGGTACCGCCGATTGCTGCGGGAAGTGATACAAATAAACCTTCACGCCGCCACCGATGCGGTTCAGCGCTTCCGAAAAGAAGGCGAACAAACCATCATCCGATGGCCCCTTGTAGTAGAAGGGCGGCAGCATCAGCACGCCGGGGCAGCCGGCATCGCGCGCATGCTTGGTCAGTTCCACGCTATCCATCAGGCTGGCGCAGCCCGTGCCCGGCATCATGCGCGCCGCCGGAATGCCGCGAGCAATCAACCCTTCCAGAATGGCCTTGCGTTCATGCAGGCCGAAGGAATTTGCCTCACCGGTCGTGCCCAGCACGCCAAGCCCGGTGCAGCCATTGGCCAGCAACCATTTGGCATGCGCCGCCATGCGATCCAGATCGGGGGTCAGATCGGGCTTCATCGCCGTCAGCACGGCAGCGTTCACGCCGCCATAAATCGCGTCCTTCATCGGGGGCATCCTTCGCAAAGCTTGTGGGGGCTTCGTCGCGCGGAACGCGCGCTCCGTCAATCAAGCAGACTGCGCGCCCCGTCAATCAGGCACTTTTGTCTTCCGCGGCATCATCCCTGGCCAGCGCACCACATGGTCTTCCAGCGCCCCCGCCCCGCGTTCATCAATCGCGCGCCCGCGTACGGAAACCCCCGCACGATGCACGCTCTCCGGATCGCCCGAGACCAGCGGGTGCCACCAGGCCAAATCCCGCCCTTCCGCCACCATGCGATAGGCGCAGCTTGGCGGCAGCCAATCAATGGCCGCGAGTTTCTTCGGCGTGAGTTTCACGCAATCCGGCACGCGCTTCTTGCGCCCGGCATAGTCAGAACACCGGCAGCTATGCAGATCCAACAACCGGCACGCCACTTCCGTATAGGCCAGCGCATCCGTTTCCTCATCGCGCAGCTTATGCAGGCAGCAGCGCCCACAGCCATCGCACAGGCTTTCCCATTCTGCCCGAGACATCTCGGCCAGCGTCTTGCTCTTCCAGAAAGGCGCCTTGTCAGACACGGCGCAATTCAGATGATGGGTAAGCCCCTCAACGCCGATTGGCCGGCGGCGGCGCCAGGTTTTCCGTCTGCACGCGGCCTGGCGCTGCACTGCCTGAGGTGGTCCCACCAGATGGCGCCGGCGCGGCAGAGCTACCACCACCACTTCCGGCCGCCCCCAGGCGCATCAGCGCGCCGCGCAGCGGATCACTGCCGGGGTTATGCACTTCCATCGCCACCACCACCTGCCGCGCCGCCACTTCGCGCCCGAAATAGGCGCGCATCCTGGCACTATCAGCGGAAAGCAGCGCGCCATCCAGGGTGATGCCGGCAAAAAGCCCGCGGGTTCTGCCAAGAGTGACAATATCCGCCCCCACCGCCGCCGTGGTCGCACCTTGAATGCTGCGCCCAAGCGTGGCGAAAGCAACCCCCGCTTCAGCGCCGAATTTGAACTGGCTATCCAGAACGGCATTCAGCCCCTTCTGGGTCATGATGAGCGAGATCACCTGGGCATCCTGCAAGCCGGCTTGAAACCCTAAACTGCCACCCACCAGGCTGTAAAAGGCGGGGGATGACCAGGAACCGCCGCCATCCCGGGCGGAAAGCACGCAATCGCCAAACTCACCGCCCACAATGAAGCCGGCGCGGAAGATCCGCGGGCAGATCAAGACTGCCTTGGCATTGCGGAGCATCGCCCGCGCATCGCCGGTATTGTCCGCCGGCCCCATCATTTCCTGGAGCGTGAGCGTGGCGCGGTCCACCAATGCCTGTTCTTCGGCCTGGGCGCGGGCGCTGCCGGAAAAGCCAAACAAGGCAAGGAGTAAGACGCTGAAAAGCATGATAGGGCGCATGAAAAACATTTCCCAACCCGTTGTTTCGCCAGACTCTACACCAAGGTTTCGCGTCGGGGGAAGGGTTTCTTCAGCCTTTGGGTCAAACCTCGGCCGGTGGCGGGGTCCAGGGCTCCTCATTGACCGAGGCCACGCGCCAATCGAGCCCGTGTTTTTCAATCCGCGTCAGGGACAAGTTCTTGATGCTGAACACCAAAGCCTGATCGGGCGAAAGCCCCATGGTATGGGACAAAGCAGCGCGGATGGACCCACCATGGGCCACAATCACAATATCTTGGCCTTCCAAAAGGGTCGCGAGGCGTTCCAGCACGGCGGCGACGCGTGCCTGGACCTCGCGAAAACTTTCCCCGCCGGGCGGGTGTTCTTCCCCGGCATGGGGCCAAAAGGGGTGCGCGGGGCGCGTCAGCAGCGCGGGCAGGGCCTCATGCGGAATGCCCTGCCAATCACCCAAATGCTGTTCGGCTAAATCGGGCTCCGCGTCCAAATCCGCATCCGGATAGCCCGCTGCAAAAACCGCTGCTGCGGTGGCGCGCGTGCGGGAAAGATTGGTGACAAACCAGCGCGCCGGCTGTGGCAGCCGATGCGCCAGCCAGCGATAGGATGCTGCTTCTTCCTGAAGTGCCAAGTCACAGAGCGCCACATCCATGCTGCCATAAAGCACCGCGCGGGCGGAGGGTTCCACCAGCGCATGCCGCACCAGGAAAAATCGCGTGGGCGTCACGTTGGCGCATCCACGGCATGGGAAATCAAATCATCTAGTGTGCAAATTTCCAAGGCGGCTTCATGCGTTGCTTCCAGCAGCACGGGCGGTGCGAAGCCCGCGCGGCGCGCTTCTTCCCAGCGCGCGGCACACAGGCACCAGCGATCTCCGGCAGAAAGCCCGGCAAAGCCATATTCCGGGCGCGGCGTGGAAAGATCATTCCCCGCTGCCTTGCTGAAGTTCAGAAATTCAGCGCTCACTTCCGCGCAAACCACATGCAGCCCGATATCCTCGGGCCCGGTATTGCAGCAGCCGTCTCGAAAAAAACCCGTCAGTGGTGCCACGGAACAGGGCAGCAAAGGCCCGCCCAGCACATTGCGCTTGCCGGCCTCGGCTGAGGCCGGCTTCAGCCAATCGAAGCTGCCGCTCATGCTGCGGTGCGAATGGCGGCCGCTTTCACATCCTCACCCACTGCATCGGCATAGGCGGCGAAATTCGCCTCAAACCGCGCCACCAGGTCGCGCGCCGTGCGATCATAAGCGGCCTTGTCGGTCCAGGTATCGCGCGGGTTGAGCATTTCACTCGGCACGCCATTCAGCGCCTTAGGCACCATCAGCCCGAAGAAGGGATCTCGCACGAATTCAACGCGGGCCAGGCTGCCATCAAGCGCCGCACGCAACAGGGCGCGCGTGACACCGATGGGCATGCGGTTGCCGGTGCCATAACCGCCACCGGTCCAGCCGGTATTCACCAGCCAGCAATCCGCGCCGTGGCGCGCCATCAAATCCGCCAGCATCCGGCCATAGACTTCCGGCCGACGTGGCAGGAAGGGTGCGCCGAAGCAGGTGGAGAAAGTTGCCTGAGCCTCCTTGCCCATGCCCTTTTCCGTGCCCGCAACCCGCGCGGTATAGCCCGACAGGAAGTGATACATGGCCTGCGCCGGGGAAAGCTTCGCAATCGGCGGCAGCACGCCAAAGGCATCCGCCGTCAGCATCACCACATTGCGCGGCAGGCCGGCGGCGCCGCTTTCCACGATGTTCGGAATATAGGGCAGCGGATAGCAGGAACGCGTATTTTCCGTGAGCTTGCCATCATTCAGGTCAAGCCGGCCCGCTTCATCGGCGATCACATTTTCCAAAACGGTGCCGAAGCGATGCGACGCATCCCAGATTTGCGGCTCGGCTTCGCGGCTGAGTTTGATCACCTTGGCATAGCAGCCGCCTTCGAAGTTGAAGACGCCGGCATCAGACCAGCCATGTTCATCATCGCCGATCAAATTGCGTTCCGGGTCGGACGAAAGCGTAGTCTTGCCCGTACCGGACAGGCCAAAGAACAGCGCGACATCGCCTTTATCGCCAATATTGGCGCTGCAATGCATGGGCAGCACGCCCTTGGCGGGCAGCAGCCAATTCATGACGGTGAAAATGCTCTTCTTGATTTCCCCGGCATAGGATGTGCCGGCGATCACAATGGTTTTTGCGGCGAAGGAAAGTGCGATCACGGTTTCAGACCGGCAGCCATCGCGCGCCGGGTCCGCCTGGAATTCCGGCGCATGCAGAATGGTGAAATCG
>JAPLOJ010000278.1 GCA_026400795.1 Alphaproteobacteria bacterium | reverse complement strand
TCTTCGCAGCCGGCTTCTTGGCAGCGGCCTTCTTCGCAGCAGGCTTCTTCGCAGCAGCCTTCTTCGCAGCAGGCTTCCGCTTCGCAGGCGCCTTCTTCTTCGCCGCGGCCATGGCCATCGCCTGGGCGCGCGGGGTTTCTTCGGTTTCGATAGTTTCGATGATATCAGTCATCAGAAGATGAATCTCCATGTGTTCCTGTTGAGGGCAGTCATGAGAAGGTCGCGGCAGGCGCGGCTAATCCCAATTCCAACCCGGGGTACAGCAGGTTAGGGCGATGATGGCGGCGACGCGCGGATCCCGATGCGCGGACCGACAGGACGAAAAGTCTCCGCGAAGCGCAGCCGCCAGCATCACCACGGCGCGCGGCATTCCAGCGCGGCGTGTTCCCCCTGGCATCTCTCCCGCCCCTTGCACACGCCATGATGGCGGCTTGAGGTGGTGTGGAACCTTGATCACCTGTGGCGATGTGTCCCTTGAGTCTGCGGTCCATGGACCGTCCTTCCCTGCTGCGGCAATTCTGCCTTGCCGATTGCAGTGTCTTCCCGCTTCGTCGCGCCTGCTTCAGGTGATGCACCTGGTTTCGGGAGCGATCAATCGCAGCGCGAAGGCAATGCGAATCGCGCAAAAAGAATCGCGCGCAACGCACGCTATCTGCATCACCATGAGTCGTGTCAACAAAATCCGTCACATCTCGCAAAAAAAAATGCGCGCATCGCATCACGATGCGCGCAGTGTGACGTGCATGCCGCAGTTTTATGCTCTGCGGTGCGCCTTCACCATCTCTAAAAAAATGATGAATACATCAGGAAATTAACGCGCTGAGAGCGGCGGCACTGGGCGCTGTTCGGGCCCCGTGTACCAGGAAAGCGGACGGATCAGCCGATTATCGGCGCCCTGTTCAATCACATGCGCCGACCAGCCCGTGATGCGCGACGCGACGAAGATCGGCGTGAAAAGCGGGATTTCAAAACCCATCAGGTAGTAGGCGGGGCCTGCCGGGAAATCGAGATTCGGGTGGATATTCTTCTTCTCCAGCATCTCACCGGCCAGGATGCGGCTGATCTCCATCCAGGTCTTATCGCCCACAACTTCGGCCATTTTCTCGGCGTACTTGCGCATGGTGGGCACACGGCTATCGCCCGTTTTATAGACGCGATGGCCAAAGCCCATCACCAGCGCCTTATGGTCGAAGCGGCTTTGGATCCATTCCTTCGCAAGCTTCGGGTCGCCAATTTCCTTCAGCGTATGCATCACCGCCTCATTGGCGCCGCCATGCAGCGGGCCCTTGAGCGAGGCGATGCCCGCCGTGATCGCGCCATGCATATCCGCCCCTGAGGAAGTCACCAGCCGCGCCGTATAGGTCGAAGCGTTGAAGGTATGTTCCGCATAAAGGATCATGGAAACATCAAAGGCCTTCAGCACTTCCGGCTGCGGCACCTTGCCCAGGATCAGGTTGAAAGCGTTCTCGGCAAAGCTATGCGCGGGGTTCGGCGCCACCACCGGCAGGCCGCGGGAAGCACGATAGGCCGCCGCAATCGCCGTTGGGATCTTGGCAAAAAGCCGCTTCGCCTTGCGATATTGTGCGGGTTGGGAAACATCGGCGGTCTCAGGGTCTTCCAACCCCATGAAGGAAACCGCCGTGCGGATGGCATCCATCGGGTGCGCATCCTTGGGAAATTCGCGGATCACGCGATGCAGCGCGGGGCTGATCTCACGCTCAGCAGCGGTCTCGGCCTTGAAGGCGGCAAGCTGCTGGGCATTGGGCAATTCGCCTTCCCACAGCAGATAAGACACTTCCTCAAAGCTGCAATTCTCGGCCAGATCCTGCACCGCATAGCCGCGATAGGTCAGGCTATTCGTCTCCGGCATCACCTTGGAGACGGCAGAGACATCGGCATAAACGCCGACCAGGCCCTTATAGATTTCGGGTTTCGTGGTTTCGTTCATCGGGTTTCTTCCCTTGCTATCCTGGCTTTGGGCCGACGCACGCGGCGCCGACCCTGCCTTCCTCAATCAACAGTTCAGAAGATACCGGGCTTGCTGTCCAGCAGGCCGCCCGCGGGCAACGCCACATTCAGCGCACTCAGCTCACCCGCTTTCAGCTTCGTCAGATCCTGCACTACTTCCAGGAAGCGGTTGGACTCACGCGCCGAGATGATGCCATCGGTGATGGTCTTGAACTTGCGGATGTAATCCGCCCGGCCAAAGGGCTTGGCGCCATTCGGATGGGCATTGGCGACACCAAGCTCATCCACCAGCCGTGAGCCATCCTTGAACAGGATTTCCACGCGCCCGCCGAAGGAAAGCTCATTGGGGTCGCGGGAATGGTATTTGCGGGTCCATTCCGCTTCTTCGCGGGTTTCGACCTTGTGCCAAAGCCTGACGGTATCGGCGCGGCCCGCCCGCTTCGGCGCGTAGCTATCCACATGGTGCCAGCGGCCATCCTGTAGCGCGACCGCGAAGATATACATGATGGAGTGATCGAGCGTCTCGCGGCTCGCCTTCGGGTCCATCTTCTGCGGGTCATTCGCCCCGGTGCCGATCACGTAATGGGTGTGATGGCTGGTATGGATGATGATGTTCTCAATCGCTTCCATATCCGCGATCTGCTCGCGCATGCGAAAGGCCAGGTCAATCAGCGCCTGGGATTGGTATTCGGCCGAGTGTTCCTTGGTGTAGGAATCAAGAATAGAGCGCTTGGGCTCGCCCGCTTCCGGCAGCGGCACTTCGTAATAGACCGGGCCATAGACATCCTTGCGGTTGGAACGCCCGGACAGCACCCAGGCAATCACGCTGTCTTCACCTTCATAAATCGGGGATGGCGCGCCCTCACCACGCATGCAGCGATCCACGGCTTCCACGGCAAGCTTGCCGGCATGGGCGGGCGCATAGGCCTTCCAGGATGAAATCTCGCCCTTGCGGGATTGGCGGAAAGAAATCGAGGTATGCAAAGCCTGCTGGATGGATTGGAAAACCACTTCCTGCTTCAGGCCGAGCAGCGTGCCGATGCCGGCGGCTGC
>JAPLOJ010000389.1 GCA_026400795.1 Alphaproteobacteria bacterium | reverse complement strand
CTTCCTCAATCTCATCAGCGCTGTGGGCTACCTTCATGCCACGGCCACCACCGCCGGCTGCGGCCTTGATCAGCACGGGGTATTTCACCGTCTCGGCCACTTCGCGCGCCTGTTCCAAGGTTTCCAATGCGCCCAAAGAACCAGGCACCAGCGGCACGCCAAGGCTGCGCATCGCGTCCTTGGCGGCGATCTTATCGCCCATCATGCGGATATGCTCGGGCGCGGGGCCGATGAATTTCAGCCCATGCGCTTCCACCATTTCGGCAAAGCGCGCGTTTTCGGAAAGGAAGCCGTAGCCGGGATGGATGGCATCCGCCCCGGTCACCATGGCGGCCGAAATCACCGCCGCCATGTTCAAATAGGAATCGCGCGCGGCAGGCGGGCCGATGCACACGCTTTCATCGGCAAAGCGCACATGCATGGCCGTGGCATCGGCGGTGGAATGGACCGCCACGGTGCGTATGCCCATTTCCTGGCAGGCGCGATGGACGCGCAGTGCAATCACACCCCGATTTGCGATCAGAACCTTACCGAACATGGAATGGCACCCCGGCGGCCCGCGCCATTATTCAACAATCATCAGCGGTTCGCCGAATTCCACCGGCGTGCCGCTTTCAACCAGAATGCGCGTCACCGTGCCGGCGCGCGGCGCCTTGATCTGGTTATAGGTCTTCATTGCCTCAATCAGCAGCAGAGTCTGGCCTTGCGTGACTTTGCTGCCCAGCGTCACGAAGGGCGCGGCTGTGGGTTCAGCGGAAAGATAGGCAACGCCCACCATGGGGCTGTTCACGGCGCCGGGATGGTCTGCATCAATCTCAGCGGCGGGCGCTGCGGGCGCGGGTGCCAGGGCTGTGACAGCCGGCCCGGCATGGGCAGCGGCCACCGGCATCGCCATCGCCGCCACGGTCACCTGGCGCACGAGCTTGACCCGCATGTCATTGTCAACCAGTTCAATTTCGGTCAGGTCGCTCTCACGCAGGATTTGCGCCAATTCCCGGATCGTCGCCGGGTCGAATTGTAGGTCCTTGGTCATGCTTCCTCATCCTGTGCGATCAAGCCAGCCATGGCACGGATCGCCAGCGCATAGCCTTCCACCCCAAGCCCGCAAATCACGCCGGTCGCGGCCTTGGAGATGAAACTGTGATGCCGGAATTCCTCCCGGCGATGGATATTCGTGATGTGCACTTCAATCACCGGCACACCTACGGCCAAAAGCGCATCCATGACGGCGATGGACGTAGTGGTATAGCCCGCCGGGTTCATGATGATGCCGGCAGCGCGCCCGCGGCATTCCTGCACCCAGGTCACCAATTCCCCTTCGCTATTCGTTTGGCGGAAATCAATGGCGAGGCCAAGCTCATCCGCCACTTCGGCGCAAAGCGCTTCCACATCATCCAGCGTGGCGGTGCCGTATTTCTCGGGCTCTCGCACGCCAAGCATGTTCAGGTTCGGGCCGTTCAGCACGGCGATCAAAGGCGGGGTCACGGCGCTTCCCTTGCGGATCGAACGAGCATTTGCGCTAGCACGGGGGGTCCAAGCCGGGCAAGCGGGGCGGGCGCTTGCCCTTCCGCCCTTGGCCCGCCACATTGGCCCCATGTCCGCCATCGCCATTTCCGTGAATGGAGAAACCCGCCAGATGCCCCAGGGTGCCACCGTGGCGGCGCTGCTGGCCGCCATTGGGCTGGATACGCGGAAAGTGGCGGTTGAGCGTAATGAGGAAATCGTGCCGCGTTCCACCTATGCCGATGTTGCCTTGGCCGAGGGTGATAGGCTTGAAATCGTTCACTTCATCGGGGGCGGCTGAGCATGTCTGACGCGGATGATGATAGCTGGCAGGTTGCCGGCCAGCGCTTCCAATCCCGCCTGATCGTGGGCACGGGCCGCTACAAGGATTTGGACGAAACCGCCGCCGCGATTGAAGCCTCGGGCGCTGAGATCGTCACCGTGGCGGTGCGCCGGGTGAACCTTTCGGACCCCAAGGCGCCGATGCTGCAGGATTATGTCTCCCCCAAGCGCTATACCTATCTGCCCAATACGGCCGGCTGCCATACGGCCAAGGATGCGGTGCGCACGCTGCGCCTGGCGCGGGAAGCCGGGGGATGGAATTTGGTGAAGCTGGAAGTGCTGGGCCCGGCGCCCTTCCTCTACCCCGATATGCCGGCCACGTTTGAAGCGGCGGAAGCGCTGATCGCCGATGGCTTTCAGGTGATGGTCTATTGCGCGGATGACCCGCTGGCGGCGAAGCGGCTGGAAGATATGGGCTGCGTTGCCATCATGCCCTTGGGTGCGCCCATCGGGTCCGGCATGGGGGTGGTGAACCCCTACATGATCAGCGCCATCAAGCGCGAGGCCAAGGTGCCGGTGCTGGTGGATGCCGGCATTGGCACGGCATCAGATGCAGCTTTGGCGATGGAACTCGGCTGCGATGCCGTGCTGCTCAATTCCGCGATTGCGCACGCCAAAAATCCGGTGCGCATGGCGCGCGCCATGAAGGCCGCGGTGGAAGCCGGGCGCCATGCGTATCTGGCGGGGAGGATGCCGCGCAATTACAGCGCGGATGCGTCAAGCCCCATGAGCGGGCTGATCCGGCGCTGAAACGCTCATCGCGCGAATTTCTGCTTCCAGCAGCGCAGGATCAGGGGCTGGCAGCCATTGGGCCGGCACGGCAATAGCCGCTTCCAGCAGGCGCTTATAGTCGCCCTTGGGGACTTCCACCGCGCCGAAGCGGGCCAGATGCGCGGTCAGGAATTGCGTGTCCAATAGCGTGAAGCCACCAAGCCTGAGCCGCGCCACAAGCTGCACCAACGCCACCTTGGACGCATCGGTAGTGCGGGAGAACATGCTCTCCCCGAAAAACGCGCCACCGATCCGCACGCCATAAAGCCCGCCGACCAGCGCGCCATCCTGCCAGACTTCGACGGAATGGGCGGCACCCATGCGATGCAGCGCGGTGAACAGCGTTTCGATTTCGTCATTGATCCAGGTATCGGCGCGCCCCGGCGCGGGTTCCGCGCAGCCCGCGATCACGCCGGCAAAATCCTGATCCGCGGTCACGCTGAAGCGACCAGACAGCACCGTGCGCCGCAGCCGGCGCGACAGATGGAATTTGTGATCGAGTGGTAGAATGCCGCGCAGCGCTGGATCCAACCAATGGAGCTTCTTGCTGCCCCTTCCTTCCGCCATGGGGAACAGCCCGGCGCCATAGGCGCGCAGCATCAAACCGGGCGTGATTTCAAGCGCGCGGCGGCTCATCGGCGCCACGCCTTATTGAGGCCGCCGGGGTTATTCTTCCTCATCCGCCGGAGCAATCGGGAGAGCGCTAGTTTCCTTATGCGTCACCAGCCCGACAAGGGTTTCCGTGCGCATCACGCCAGGCAAAGCGCGTAGCGTGGCATTGGTGAAACTATCCACCGCCGCTAAATCCGGCAGGCGCAGCTTCAATTGGTAAGACCAGCGCCCGGAAATGGCGTGGCATTCCAGCACCGCTTCTTCCTGCGACATGGCGGAGACAAAGCCTTGTTCGGCGCCCGATTGCAGCATAACAAAAACCCAGGCGAGCTGTGGGCAGCCCACCGCCGCCGGGTCCAGATCCGCACGCCAACCGCGAATGGTGCCGCGTTCTTCGAGGCGCTTGACGCGTTCCGCCGTGGCCGAGACAGAAAGCCCCGCCACCTTCGCGAGTTCCGCCAACCCCGCCGCGCCATTGCCTTGCAATTCCAGCAGGATATTCCGGTCTATATCGTCCATGGCGAGACTATATCCGGCTAAACCGCCAAATGGAATGAAAATCTTACCAAGGAACGACGCCCCGGGCATGGTATCGCGACCCCTGCCCTGGCTTTTGGTTTCAGGGTAGCCCAGGCAGACCCAAGCGAGGCATAATGGTTGCGGAAAGAGAGGATCCACCCATGCCCGAAGGCCGCCTTGTTATCGGCACCAAGCGTTATTCATCCTGGTCCATGCGCGGCTGGCTTGCCGTGCATCTGGCCGGGCTTGATGTGGAGGAGGTGATGATCCCCCTCGCGGGTGGGGGCGGGACATCGGCGCTGAAAACCGCAACGCCCACCGGGCTGGTGCCTTATCTGGAACACCGCGGCGCGCGGATTTGGGAAAGCCTGGCGATTTGCGAATACTGCGCAGAAATCGCGCCCAGGCTTTGGCCGGCTGATCGTGCGGCGCGCGCCCATGCGCGGTCCATCGCAGCCGAGATGCATGCCGGGTTTCGCAATCTGCGCATGTCCATGCCGATGAACCTTGGCCGCAGCTTCCCCGGCCTTGGCCGCACGCCGGAATCGCTTGCCGATATCGCGCGGGTGGAGGCGATTTGGGCCGAGGCGCTCTCCGCCCATGGCGGGCCTTTCCTGATGGGCGCTGAATTCGGCGCGGTGGATGCGATGTATGCGCCGGTCGTGGCGCGCTTCATCACCTGGCAGCCGGAGCTTTCCGCGACAACGCAGCGCTATATGGCGGCGGTACGCGCGCAGCCGCTTGTTGCGCGCTGGTATGATGAAGCGGCGGCTGAGCCCGCTGCGTGGTTGCTCGACCGCTATGAGAATCCCGCATGAATACCGCCCTGGCACTTGACCATCTTGGCGTTGCGGCGCGTGACTTGGCGCCGATGTGCGCGGCCTATGAAAGGCTGGGCTTCACGCTTTCACCGATTGCGCAGCAAAGCGGGCGGCGGCGGCCTGATTTGCCGGTTGAGAAATATGGCTCCGGCAATCGCTGCGCCTTCCTGAAGCACGGCTATATCGAATTGATCGCGATCCTTGATCCCGCGCTATTCGACAATAATCTGAACGCCTTTCTGGCGCGCTATCCGGGGGTGCATATCCTCGCCCTCGCGATGCTGGATGAGGAAGCGAACCTTCAGCGGCTGCGCAACGCCGGGATTGATATTCCAGGCGTTGCCTATCTGGAACGGCCAGTGGAAGCGGGCGGGCCAATTGCGCGCTTTGC
This sequence comes from Alphaproteobacteria bacterium, assembly GCA_026400795.1. Lineage (GTDB taxonomy): Bacteria > Pseudomonadota > Alphaproteobacteria > Acetobacterales > Acetobacteraceae > Neoroseomonas. Next base: position 1,560 of record JAPLOJ010000389.1, on the reverse strand, counting down.
CCGCCTGCCCTTCCCGGACCCGCCTGAGGGCCGCGTGCAATTGATCCAGCACCTGACGCCCGAATTGGTCTGGCAGGATCGCTGGATGGGCCACGCCAACAAGGCCGAGGTTTTGGAAGCCGCCATTTTATGCGCGGATAAGCCGGCTGATACCGCCGCGCGGCTTTCGCGCCTGTCCGGCCTGCCCGTGGAACCGGACCCGGCGGGCGGCTTTCTGCTCCGCCTGCCTGGTGCGGCGCGGGCGGCTGGGCCGAAAGCGCCGGCGCTTGAAACCCGCGTGCGGGTGCTGACGCCGGAAGCGCTCGCCACCGTGCTACCCGGCGTGGTGGCGCCGGCCTCCCCCTTTATGGCGGGGATGGTGGTGCGTACCGCCGATGGCGCGGCCTCAGCCCGGCGCATCCTGGCCGGCATGCCCGCGCGTGAGGCGCCGGAAGGCATCATGGTGCCGCCCGAATTTGCCGCCGGCGCGGCGATTATTTTCACGTGAAACGGGCCGCGATCAGCCGCAGCCTGCGTATCTACCATGCGCCCGGCCGTGCCGCGGCCTTGGATGGCTTCTACCGCCGCTTCCTTGGGCCTGGTGATTTGGCCTTTGATGTCGGCGCGCATGTTGGCGACCGGATGCTGTGCTTTCGTCGGCTCGGAGCAAGCGTGGTGGCGGTGGAACCGCAAGCCGCACTCGCCCGCGTGTTGCGGCTTTTGCTGCGCGGTGATCCCGGCGTGACCTTGGTGTCGCAATTGGTGGGCGCGCGGGCGGGCAAGGCGGAACTCCGCCTCAATACAGCCAACCCAACCGTGGCGACGGCAAGCACAGCCTTCATCGCCGCCGCCAGCGGCGCCCCAGGGTGGGAGGGGCAGGAATGGGACCAGGCCGAAACCCTGCCGGTGACGACTCTGGATGCGCTGATCGCCGCCCATGGCATGCCGGCTTTCATCAAGCTGGATATCGAGGGTTTTGAGGCCGAGGCACTGCACGGCCTTTCCCGCCCACCGCGCGCGCTGTCCTTCGAATTCACCACCATCCAGCGCGATGTGGCGGGCGAATGCCTGGGCCTGCTGGCAGCCCTTGGCTATCGGCATTTCCAGGCGAGCCTGGGGGAAAGCCTGAGCTTTGCCCTACCCGCGCCCTGTGATGCAGCCGCCATGCAAGAATGGATCGCCGCCCTGCCAGCAGAAGCCAATAGCGGCGATGTCTATGCGAGCCTGGATCAGCAGCTTCTCACGTGACGGCGCCGGCATTTTGCGCTTAAGTTTGGACAGGTATTGACAAAGGGAGACGCAGCATGGGTGTTTTGACGCAGGAACAGAAGGATGCCTTCTGGCGCGATGGCTGCCTGGTGGTGCCCAATGCTGTCTCGCCCGATTTGCTTGCGCGGCTGCGGGCCGAGATCGCCGGGTGGGTGGACGAAAGCCGCGCCCACACCAAGCCCTTCGGCCCGCCTTGCGTGGATGGCCGCCCGCGTTTCGATATGGGCAAGGAACATTCCGCCGAAAACCCCGCGCTGCGCCGGATCAATAACCCATCCGACATCTCGCCCGCCTATCTGGAAGCGATGCGTG
>JAPLOJ010000168.1 GCA_026400795.1 Alphaproteobacteria bacterium | reverse complement strand
GGCGGCAGCGGCGGAACCGGTGCGCCAGTCTTCCTTATGCGTATAGCCTGGCTCACGGAAATGCACATGCACGTCAATCGCGCCAGGCAGGATGTATTTGCCGGAAACATCCACGGTTTCGCGCGCGGGCGGCATGGCTTCGGGCGCCCCTACCGCCAGGATCAGCCCATCCTTGATCGCAACATCGGCGCGGAAGCGCGCCCTTGAATTCACCACAATGCCGCCGGCGAGAATCAGATCCGCCGAGAAAAATTTGTCGTTCATGTCATCCTCACAGCATGGCCCAGCCGCCATCTACCGGCAGGTCAACTCCGGTGATTTGGCGGGAAACATCGGAAGCCAGGAAAAGGCAGGCATGCGCCACATCCTCATCCGTGGAAACGCGGCGCAGCGCATAATCGGCGGCGTGTTTTTCAACAGCCGCAGCTTCGCTGATGCCGAGGCGCTTGGCCATTTCTGGCACAACTTTTGAACGAAAGCGCGGTCCATCCACCATGCCGGGGGCAACGCAGTTCACATTAATGTTGTAGGGGCCAGCTTCCAGCGCAAAGCTTTTGGTGATCCCGCGCAAGCCCCATTTGGAAGCGGAATAGGCCATGCGTCCCGCGCGGCCACGCATGCCGAAAGTGCCGCCTACATTCACGATCTTGCCGCCCTGCTGCGCGATCATGGTCGGCAAGCAGGCGCGCATGGTGTTGAAGCAACCGCGCATGTTCAGATGCACGATTTCATCGAATTCCTCCTCGGTGGTTTCCCATCCAGTCTTGCCAATCGGCCCCGAACCACCCGCGACATTCACCAGAATATCAATCCGCCCGCCAAAGCTTGCGCGGGTTTTCTCCATGACGGCTTCGCAGGCGGCACCCGAGGTGATGTCGCAGGCAATCACAATCGCCTCCGCACCCAGCGCCCGCGCTTCCACGGCCACCGGTTCAATCGCCGCGACGTCACGCCCAATCAGCGCAAGCCGGCAGCCCTCGCGCGCAAAGGCCAGTGTGACGGCAGCACCCATCCCTTTCGCCGGGCCGGTAATGACCGCGACGCGCCCCTTCAGATTCAGTTCCCTGATGGTTTCCTGTGGTCAGATAAGCTTCGTGATGCGGTCTGCGAGAGGCGGCAGGAAGGATCGGTTGAACACTTCGGTCGGCGCCGGCGTGCGCGGCAGCGCATCCGCTTCCACGACAATGCCTATGGATTTGGCGAAGCGTGCATCATCAATATCGCCAAGCCCAATGCGCGCGATTTCCGGATGGCTCATTTCATCGCGGAGCGTCGCCATCAGGCGTTCCTTTTCCACCACCTTGTTGATCAAAGGCTCGCGGCGCGCCACAGCATCAATCGCCGCATCAGGATTGGCGAGCGTATCCTTCAAGCCGCGATCAATCGCGCGCAGCAAACCGCGCAACGCCGCCGGGTTGTCATTCACCAAGCGCCGCGCGACGATGATGGCATTGGAATAAAGATCCATGCCGTGGTCGCCATAATTGATAAAACGAAAATCCTTATCAGGATCTATCCCAACTAGCTTTGCCGAAAAGCGGATGGTATTCACAAAGCCGAATACGCCATCCACCTGGCCGCGCTGCAACATCTGCTCTCGTAGATTGGGCTGCATATTGGTGATCTGCACTTTTGTCGCATCAATGCCGGTCATGCGGGCAAAGGCGGGGAATAGCTTCAGCGCGCCATCATTGGCCGGGCCGCCCAGGGTTCGGCCTTCCAGATCCTTCGGCGTGCGGATCGGACCATCCGCCTTCACCGCAATGGTGAAGGGTGGGCGATTGAAGGTGGACGAAATTGCCATCGGCGTCGCGCCACCTGCCGGGCCGCGCGCCACAAGCTGGATCAGCGCATTGATGTCGCCAAAACCAAGATCATAGGAACCGGAAGCCACCACCCCCACCGCAGCGCCCGAGCCATTGCCCTGATCTATGGTGATGGCAAGGCCGGCCTCGCGGAAATAACCCCGGTCATCCGCCAGAAAGAACCAGCCCTGGGGGCCCTGATAGCGCCAGTTCAGCACCATTTTGAGCCGGAGCAGGGACTGGGCGATAGCGGGGCTGGCCAGCAGGGAGAGTGCGCCCGTGCCCAGCATCAGGCTGCGACGGGTTGGGGAAAGCGGCATGGGAACCTCTTCAGGACGGGGCCGGAGGGGCCGTTGAACCTGGGTTTGGGGCATAGGCCATGGTAAGTGTTGCCGTCTTCTGCTGATTGCGTGCATATCTGGTGCGAAAAAAGCATCACTAGGCACCCCCATGCGCCATTTGCGGCTTCTGAGCTACATCAATGAGGTCGCCCGGACCGGGTCCATCCGTCGCGCGGCGGAACAGCTCAACCTGACCCCCTCCGCGCTCAATCGCCGCATCCAGGATGTGGAGGCGGAACTGGGCACCGCGATTTTCGAGCGCCTGCCGCGCGGCGTGCGGCTGAATGCCGCCGGGGAATTGCTGATCCGCCACATCCGCAACCAGATCGCCGATATGGGCCGCGTGCGATCCCAGATCGAAGACCTGTCGGGTTTTCGGCGCGGCACGATTGCCATCGCCTCAAGCCAGGCGCTGGCCTATGATTTCCTGCCATCCATGATCGCTTCCTATCGCGCGGAATTCCCACTGGTGGAGTTTGATTTACAGGTGCGTGACCATGGTGAAGCACTGGCGGCGCTGCTTGAATTTGAAGTTGATCTTGCGATGGTGTTCCGCCCGGAACCGATGCGTGACTTCCAGATCATAGCTTCCGCCGAACAGCGCCTGGTGGCGATCATGGCGGAAGATCATCCGCTGGCAGCAAAGCCCGTGCTGCGCCTTCGCGAATGCGCGGAGTATCCGTTGGCCATGCCGGCGCAGCGTTATGGCGGGCGGCAATTGCTGGAAGAAGCGGCGGCACGCAGTTCCTTCCGGCTGCATCCCGTGGTGCAGTCGAATTCTTTTGAGTTCCTGCGCAATTATGTGCGGTTTGAAAAGGCCATCACCTTTCAGATCGCAATCGGCGCGCCGGCTGCCATCCGCGAACGGCATGGGCTGGTGGCGCGCCAGATTGACCCACGCGATATCCCCGCAAGCCCTCTGGCGATTGGGCAACTCAGGGGCCGCGCGCTGCCGGTAGCGGCAGCGAAATTCGCTGAACAGATTGGGCGGCGGATGGAAATGGGTGGGCTCACGCCTCAGCAAGGTTGAATGCCGCGCTTGCCGCCCGGCTTCAATTTGGGCAAGCATGGAAGAATGCCATGAAGATATTGCTCGTCTCCGCTCATCCCGTAGAGGATTCCTACAATGCCGCGCTGCGCCAAGCAGCCATGGCAGCGCTACAGCATGCCGGTCATGAGGTTGATCATCTTGATCTTTATGCTGAGGGTTTCGACCCCGTCTTGGGTCGCGCGGAGCGCCTGGGTTATCATGAGGTGCCCGCCAATCGTGCGCCGGTGGAAGCCTATGTGACGCGGCTATTGGCGGCTGAGGCGCTGGTCTTTGTCTTCCCAGTCTGGTGTTACGGCGTGCCAGCCATTCTGAAGGGATTCTTCGACCGCGTCTTTCTACCAGGTGTGACCTTCAAACTCGGCGAGGATGGCATTGCGCGCCCGGCGCTGACCCACATCAAGCGCGTTGTCGGAATCACCAGCTATGGCCGCCCCTGGTGGGTGGCCACTTTCCTGATGGGCAATCCGCCGAAGCGGCAGATCATGAATTACTTCCGCCTGCTTACCGGTGGGCGGGCGCGGCGCTCATGGCTTGCGCATTATGACATGAACCGAGCCACCGATGCGTCGCGGCAGGCATTTCTTGCGAAGGTGAAAAGCCAGATGGCGCGGCTTGGCTGAAGCCCGCACTATTTCAGGCAGGCAGCCACATGGGGTAGGAAATGCTGCACGGGTGGCGTTGCCAACCCAGTTACCCTGGCGCC
>JAPLOJ010000156.1 GCA_026400795.1 Alphaproteobacteria bacterium | reverse complement strand
GCTTGTCGTGCCGGTTTCCAATGCGCGTTACGCGTTGAACGCCGCCAATGCGCGCTGGGGCAGCCTGTATGATGCGCTTTACGGCACGGATGCCATCCCCGGCACTGCTTCCGGCAAGGGCTATGACCCGGAACGGGGTGCGAAGGTAATTGCCTATGCGCGCGGTGTGCTGGATAGCGCCGTGCCGCTCGCCAAGGGGTCGCATGCAGATGCCACGGGGTATCGGATTGAAGGCGGTGCCTTGGAAGTGACGCTGAAGGATGGCAGCAAAACCGGCCTTGCGCGGCCTGGCCAATGCGTGGGTTTCCTTGGTGAACCGCATGCGGCTTCATCGCTGCTTTTCGTCAATAACGGTCTGCATATCGAAGTGAAATTTGATCGCGCGCACCCCATCGGCAAGACCGATCCGGCGGGCATTGCTGATGTGGCTTTGGAAAGCGCGCTGACCACCATTCAGGATTGCGAGGATTCCGTCGCCGCCGTGGATGCGGAAGACAAGGTCGCTGTGTATCGCAACTGGCTTGGCCTGATGCGCGGCGATCTGGAAGCAAGTTTTGACAAGAGCGGCAAAACCATGACGCGCCGCCTGAACCCAGACCGCGTGTTTCAGCGCCCAGCGGGTGGGGAGCTGACGCTGCATGGGCGTTCCGTGATGCTGGTGCGTAATGTGGGCCACCACATGATGACCGATGCAGTCACGCTGGATGGCGCTGAAGTGCCGGAGACGATTCTGGATGCCTTCTGCACATCGGCCATTGCGATCCATGATATTCGCGGCAAGCGGCTGAATTCGCGCGCTGGTAACGTTTATATCGTGAAGCCCAAAATGCATGGGCCGGAAGAGGTGGCCTGGGCCGATGCGCTTTTTGGTCAGGTGGAGGCTGCGCTGGACTTGCCGCGCGCCACGGTGAAAATGGGCATTATGGATGAGGAACGCCGCACCACGGTGAACCTGAAGGCGTGCATTGGGGCGGCCAAGGATCGCGTGGTCTTCATCAATACGGGCTTCCTGGATCGTACCGGCGATGAAATCCACACCGCCATGGAAGCCGGCGCCGTCATTCGCAAGAATGACATGAAGGGCGCCGCCTGGATCAAGGCCTATGAGGATTGGAATGTGGACACGGGCCTCGCTTGCGGGCTGCGTGGGCGCGCGCAGATCGGCAAGGGCATGTGGGCCATGCCGGATGCCATGGCGGCGATGCTCGACCAAAAGGTGGGCCACCCCAAGGCGGGGGCTTCAACCGCCTGGGTGCCATCGCCCACGGCGGCGACTTTGCATGCGTTGCATTATCACCAAATCAGCGTTGCCGATCGGCAGGATGAAATCACCAAGGGCGGCCCGCGCGCGAAGCTGGATGATATTCTGACCGTGCCGCTGGCGCGCGATACCAATTGGTCGCCCGCCGATGCGCAGGCGGAACTCGACAATAACGCGCAAGGCATTCTGGGCTATGTGGTGCGCTGGGTGGATCAGGGCGTTGGCTGTTCCAAGGTGCCGGACATCAATGATGTCGGGCTGATGGAAGACCGCGCGACCTTGCGCATCAGCAGCCAGCATATCGCCAATTGGCTCCGC
>JAPLOJ010000276.1 GCA_026400795.1 Alphaproteobacteria bacterium | reverse complement strand
CACAGAAGCTGCCAGCAACGGCGCGGCCAAAGGTGCCGCCAGCATGGTGCGTCTATTCATCGGAAACCCCCTGAGTTTTGCCGGATCATATAACCCAGGCCCGCCCGAAAATCAGCCCGCCCAATCAGTCCGATTCAGGCGGGATGACATTGGTGTTCAACCCCTCCACCAGCACATCACGCATGGTCTCGGCACTTTTCAGGCGGATATCATCCCAAGCCTGCGGCGTATGGAAGGCGATATGCGGCGTGATGATCAGCCGCCCGTTCAGCCATTCTTCCTTGTTGCGATAGGCTTGCAGCAGGGATGGCACGGGCTCCACCGGTGGCTCCACCGGGATCACATCAAGCCCCGCCGCCGCGACATGCCCATCGCGCAATACGCGTTCCAAAGCATCAATATCCAGAATGGGGCCGCGCGCCGTATTCACCACGACGGCATCTTTGGGCAGCAGGCGCAATTCACGCTCCCCAATCAAACCCCGCGTTTTGCGCGTCAGCGGGCAATGGATGGAAAGCACATCGGCTTGCGCCAGCATTTCATCCATGGTCCGGCAGCGCGTGACACCAATGGCGCGGTCCGATCCATTGGGCAAAGACGGGTCATAAAACACCACGCGATAACCCAGCGCCTTGGCGCGCAAGGCCGCCGCCGTGCCAATGCGCCCCAGGCCCAGAATGCCGAAGGTTTGCACTTCCTGCCGGCGCACCGCCGGGTGGGGCATCACCGCCCATTTCGCGGGCGTCGGGCCGCGCTGCGTATCATGATACAGCGTCAATCCGCGCCGCAAGCCAAGCGCCATCAGCACCGCGAATTCTGCCACTTCCTGCGTGCCATAATCCGGCACATTGCACACCTTGATGCCCCGCGCCGCGCAAGCCGCGCGATCCACCCGGTCATACCCCACCCCCATGCGGATCACGACCTTCAACTTCGGGAAACGCGCGATCTGATCGGCGGGGACAGCCATGCGCAGCGTCATCAAGCCTTCAGCCTGCTGGCAGAGCTCATCGGGCAATTCCGCGAGGGATGCCTTGCACGCCCCCTGCAGGATTCGCACGCCTGGCCCCATGATGCGCTGTTCCAACTCCGTCGTCGGATAGAGCCCTTCCGGTTCAAGCACGGTGAGTGTCATGTGGCATTTCCCTTGGTTGGCTGATTTCGCGTCAGGATGGGGCGGGCGGGCGGGGCTGGCAATGCCGCCGCGCTGGCTTATCCTGCGCCAAACAAGACAGGGGCGGGATCATGGCGGCAAGACGCATTCTCATCACCGGGGCAGCGAGCGGCATCGGCGCTGCAACCGCCCGCGCCTTCGCCGCCCCCGGCGTGGCGCTAATGCTGCACACGCGGGCCAATCGCGAAGCCCTGGCGCGGGTTGCCGCCGCCGCGCGGGAAAAAGGCGCGGAAGTTGCGGAAGCCTTCGGCGATTTCACCGAAGCCGAGGCGCCGGCGCGCCTGGTCAATGAGACCATCACTGCGCTTAGCGGCTTGGATGTGCTGGTGGCCAATGCCGGCTTTGCCGACCGCACCCAAATCAGCGCGCTCACCGATGCCGGCTTTGCCAAAAGCCATGAGGCCATCACCTTCAGCTTCCTGCGCCTGGCCCGCGCCGCAGCGCCACATCTGGCGGCAGGGCAAGACCCGCGCATGATCGCGGTTTCTTCCTTTGTGGCACACCTATTCCGCAATGATGTCACCACCTTCCCAGCCTCAGCCGCGGCCAAAGCGGCGGTGGAGGCGCTGGTGCGTGCACTCGCCATTGAATGGGCGCCGAAGGTCACGGTGAACGCCGTGGTGCCTGGCTATACGCGCAAAGACCCCGGCGCTCATGCCGCGCTATCGGCAGCGCAATGGGAGGAAATCACCGCGCGCATCCCACTCCGGCGCCTTGGCACGCCCGATGATGTGGCTGCTGCCATCGCTTTCCTTGCCTCACCAGGCGCGGGATACATCACCGGGCAATCCATCCATGTCAGCGGCGGCGTGGTGATGTGATGCGGCGCTTCTTCTGGGTGTTCTTGCTGCTGGCCGCCCCCGCGCTGGCGCAGGGTTTGACCGGCCATGGAGGCCCTGTGCGCGCCGTTTTGCCCCTGCCTGATGGGCAGCACATTGTCTCCGCCGGCTTCGATCACGCCGTGATCCTGTGGGATGCAAGCGCCGGCCAGGCACGTGCCGTGGCGCGCTGGCATCGCGGCAGCGTCAATGCCCTCGCCCTTTTGCCGGATGGGCGCGTGGCCAGCGCCGGAGAAGGCGGGCGCATCGCGCTTTGGGCGCCGGGGCTTGGCGCGGCGCCGGCGCAAATCCTGGAAGGGCATACGGGGCAGATCGCGGCCCTCGCCGCGCGTGGCGGCTTCCTGGCCTCCGCCGCCTGGGATGGCACTGTCCGCCTTTGGAACCTTGCCGATGGCAGCGCGCAAATCCTGGAAGGCCATCGCGGCAATGTGAACGCAGTCGCCTTCCGCCCCGATGGCGCGCTGGTGAGCGCGGGCTTCGACGGCACCATCCGCCTTTGGGCCGCCAATGGCAGCAACCAAATCATCGCCGAAGCCGGCCTGCCGCTGAATACGCTGATTGCCCTGCCTGACGGGGGCCTCGCCGCCGGCGGCGTGGATGGCGTGCTCCGCCTGATTGCGCGAAGTGGAAGCGGGCGCGCGGCCCATCGTGGCGCTGAGCCTTGATGCGGCAGGCGCAAGGCTGGCCGTTGCGTCCTTGGGCGGGAATGTGACGATCTGGGGCCTGGAGACAGCGCGCCTGTTGCACACGCTGGAAGACCCCGGCCTGCCCGTCTGGTCCGGGGCCTTCGCCCCGGATGGGCGGCTGCTATGGACCGGCGGCGCTGACCGGCAAGTGCGCCGCTGGAATGCGCTGAGTGGCCGCGCCATCGGCCCCATCGCCGCCCCCGCCACCAGCGAACTGCCGCAGGGCCTTGATGCGCATGGCGCGCAAGTCTTTCGCGCCTGCAGCGCCTGCCACGCCCTGACCCCCGATGCTGGCCCCATGGCCGGCCCACATCTGCACGGCATTTTCGGCCGCCGCATGGGGTCCCTGCCCGGCTATGCCTATTCCGAACGCCTCGCGCGCGGGGACATCACCTGGGACGCAACCACCATCGGCGATCTATTCACGCGCGGAC
>JAPLOJ010000442.1 GCA_026400795.1 Alphaproteobacteria bacterium | reverse complement strand
CCCATCCAGCGGGCGATGCGGTTCCGCCATCCGGGATCAGACCTTGGAACCCAGAATGCGCCGGCCAATGGCGCTGCGATGCACCTCAGACGGGCCTTCATAAACGCGCATCAGGCGCACCTGCTGGTGCATCAATTGCAGCGGTAGCTCCTTCGTCACGCCCATGGCGCCGAAGGTCTGCATGGCCTGGTCCAGGATATCCTGCGCCATTTCCGTGCCTTCCACCTTCAGCATGGACGCTTCCATGCGCACATCAGCGCCGGCATCAAGCTTCGCGGCCAGATCAGCCACCATCAGCTTGCAGGCATGCATGCGCGTCGCTGCCTCTGCCACCCACCATTGAATGGCCTGCCGGTCCGCCAGCCGCACGCCAAAGGTCACGCGGTTGCGCGCCTGATCAGCCATCATGTCCAAAGCGCGGCGTGTCATGCCAACGCAGCGCGCGCCCATTTGCAGGCGGCGGACATTCAGCCGTAATTGCATGGGCGCATAGCCGCGGCCCAATTCGCCGAGCACTTGGGATTCCGGCACGCGGCAATCCTCAAACACCAATTCATAGGTCTTGCGCCCGCCAATCATGGAAATTTCGCGTTCAATGATGAAGCCGGGCGTGCCCTTTTCCACGATGAAGGCGGTCACACCTTCCTGGCGCTTGCCATCGCCGGTGCGCGCCATGAGGATGATGAAATCCGCGCGCGGCACATTGCTCACCCAAATCTTGCGGCCATTGATGACCCAATCATTGCCATCCTTCACCGCGCGCGTGGTCATGCCGGCGGGATCGCCGCCTGCGCCAGGTTCAGAAATGGCCATGGCGGAACGCGCCGTGCCTTCAGCGTAAGGCGCCAGATAACGCTCCCGCTGCATGGAATTGGCGACCGAGAGCATCATGTGCAGATTGGGGCTATCGGGCGGGATGACGAAGGGCACGCAGGCGCGGCCCAATTCTTCCTCAGCGGCGGCGAGCGCACTCAGCGAGAGATTGGCGCCGCCAAATTCCTCCGGCACATCAAGCCCCCAAAGGCCGAGTTCCTTGCAGCGCGCCAGCAGCCGCGTTTCTTCTTCTTCCGAAAGCTTAAAGCCCTTGCCTTCGGCTTCCCGCTTTAGAATCGCGGGCTCCAGCGGGATGAGTTCCTTATCCACGAAGCGCGCGACAAGGTCTTGCAGCATGCGCGTTTCTTCGGTGGGGGCGAAGGGCAAAGGGTTATGATCCATGGCGGCTGTTCCTTCTTTATAGGTGCAAAGCATCACTTGCGGCGCGGGGCGTCAAGGCGGCGCTGGCCCCCTGCCCCGCCCCGGATAGTTTTCAGAAGGAAACCGCTAGCCCCACTGAGGCGCCGGAGACATTCTGGCCGAACAGATACCGCGCCACGATGCGGATGCTTTGCATGTTGAAATCCCAAACGCCCAATTCATAACGCCCGACATTCATCTCAATCCCGCCGCCCACCTTGCTAAGATGATCAAAGCCAACCGCCACTTGGTCTCCAAAATAGCGTGAATGGGACAAATCCACGACCCAGCGCAGCGGACGGCCAAACATTTCCCGATCCATCGGCCAACGCACCCGGCCCCAAATATTGGCAGTTTTCGCTTCTGATTCTCCGCGCACCAGGGATGAGGTATCGCCAAAGGTCGAAAGCCGGATATCCGTGTAGCGCAATTCAAGATCAATCTCGTAGCCAGGGCGCGCTATGTTCAAATCCAGCATGAGTGAACCGCCCAGGCCGTAGGCATTCATGCGCCCACGATCGAGAAAGGCCAAATCCCGGTTCAATTTCATTTCCAGAAGGCGCCCAACCAACGAGAGATCGGTTTCCACATGCCCAAGCGCGGCATTCAGGATGGGGCGAAACACCAGGCCTTCAATAATCGGAAAATCCCAACCAACACCGACAGTGCCAGAGACATTGTTCCAGCGCGTTGGCAGCGGGGATTTCTTTTCGCCTTCCGAGAAAACGAAGCCCGGAGCGTAGCGCGTATATCCGAGGAAGCCTTCCAGATAGAGCGGAAAATCAGGGTCCACCGTGAAGCCCAGGCCGAATTGCGTGGTTTGCAGCCCGGTATCTTCTTGCCCGCCGCGACTGATGCTGAGCGAGGATGCGGTGGTATCCGGCACCACATTATAGCCAAGCAGGCCGAGCACCCCATTGGCGGTTTGTTGCAGGCTATAACCCGGAATGCCGGTAATCACGCGCCCATTGCTCTGCGCTTCCGCCCGCATGGCGAAAGGCAGGCAAAGCAGAATCAGCAGCCAAAGGCGGGGCACGGGTCGCATGGGATTGAGTTTTAAATCCTCATGCGTCGCGCGCCAATGGCCCGGCGGGCAGCCAAATGCCCCGTCCGGCAAAGAAACGCGCAAAATCGGCGATGGCGACGCGCGCATCGCATTGCGAAGCCGCATCATGGCCTGAGGGGTTGTGCAGGCGAAGCAGCGCGCCCTCCTCTGCCCCAAATACCAGCACCAGATGCCCGCCCTTGCCCGGCGCGGCTTCTGCTGGGCGGCGGATAACAGGATGGACCGAAGCGATGAAGAACCCTCCATCAACCAGCAAGGGCGGGATGTCTTCCGCCGCGCGGTCAAGGATGATTTCGGCCGGCATGGCATGGGCTTCAGCCAGCCAGGTAATGGCCGGCGCATAGATCAGGCCGCGGATATTGCCGTCTGCCTGTTCCACATAAGCGCCGTAGCCGGTCAATACCCGCGCCAGATCGCGCGCCCGGGGCGGCGTGATGCCGCGCGCAGCGAGCGCCATGCGCAGACACGCCACACCACAGAGATGGTCCGCCCAGCGCGCGTAATCGGCTGGGCTTGCCGCGCCGGAGTCTGCCCAGGCGGGGTCATCCTCGGCCCGGTATGCGCCCGAAATGATGGCGCCAATCAGCCCAGAGCTTTCCCATTGGCCGAAATAGGGCGGGGTTTCAGTGGCGGACATACCGGGGCTGTTACCTTGGTGCGGGCGGCATTGGAACTTCTGAGCCTTCGCCCAAGCGCCGCAGCACCATCTCAAAGCGGGTTTCGGTTTCAACCTGCTCCACCGTGCCGGAGATTGGCGCGGCACTCGCGGGGTCTGGCGCGGCGGCAAGCGGGATATGCCCCGCCCCGGCCAATAGGCCAGAGGTCGGATCAAGCCCGACCCAGCCGGCGCCTGGCAGATAGACCTCAGCCCAGGCATGCAATTCCGCGTCATCGCGCCCAAGCATGACCGGTTCGATCAAATAGCCCGAGACAAACCGCGCGCCGAAGCCAAGCCGGCGCAGGATTTGTACGAGTAACCACGCGGAATCCCGGCAAGAACCGCGCCCTTCACTCAGCACCTTTTCGCTATCCCAAACCCCGGCTTCCGGGCGCTGCACATAGGCTACGCGCTGATGCACAAGCGCGGTCAGGTGGACCAGGAGTTCAACAGTATCGCGCGGCGTGCGCGGTAACTCTGCCAAAAAGGCGCCAAGCAAGGGGCCCAGCGGATCAAGCCCGCGATAGGGCAAAAGCTGTTCCAAAAGCCAAGGCTCCAGCGTGAAGGGCCAAAGCGTGGCTTCGGGTTCGATGAAAAAATCAAAGGGGTTGATGGTGGAAATTTCAGCGGTGAGGTCAACAGTAACGCTGAATGCCGTGACCGGTTCTGTCAGCAATACGCGCGCCATGAAATTCCCAAGCGGGTCTTGCTGCCAATGCAGCCAATGCGCCGCGGGTTCGACACTGAGCGCATAGGATAGGATCGGCGTGCGGCATTGTGGCGCCGGGCGCAGGCGAATGAGCTGCGGGCCAAGCCCCACCGCGCGCGCATAGCGATAGGTGCTGCGATGGGTCAGGGCGAATCGAATCGTCATGCGGGGGCGTTTGCCATGGCATGGTTTATACACGCTGAGCCGCCACCTTGCAGGGCTGATTGACCGCCCGCGCCATATCACCCGATGCTTGCGTAGCCACCCCCAGGGAAGGAAGCGCACATGACCGATCTGACCATTCGCGAGGTGAAAACCACGCTCCTGCAAATGCCCTGGGCGGATGACCCTTGGCTTGCGGGGCATGCTCTGGGGTCCATGCGTGACCTGGTGGTGGTGGAAATCACCACACAATCGGGCATCACCGGCATGGGCTATTTGCATTTGCTGAACCTGCCCCTGCAACGCACCATTGGTGCCTGCATTGCGGAAGCGATGGCACCGCGCATCATCGGGCGCGATGCCTCGGCCATTGAAGCGATCTGGCGCGATCTGTGGCGCGCGACACTGACCGGCGGGCGCGGCGGTGTGGCCATGATGGCGCAATCGGCGATTGACATTGCGCTTTGGGATATTCTGGGCAAGGCGGCGGGGATGCCCTTGCATCGGCTATGGGGGCATTACCGCTCAGAAATCCCCATCTATGGCAGCGGTTGCTTTCGGGGGGCGCGCGGCGATGGCATGATCGCGAAAGCCAAGCACTATATCGAACAAGGCTACCCTGCCATCAAGATGCAGGTCGCGCATATTGGTGACCTCAACACCGATCTTGATAATGTGCGACGCATGCGCGAAGCGGTCGGCCCCGATATTGATATCATGATTGATGTGAATATGG
>JAPLOJ010000357.1 GCA_026400795.1 Alphaproteobacteria bacterium | reverse complement strand
TTGTCGTTGAATTCCAGCGTTATGGAACGCTGGTCACTGGATTGGCGCGACTCCGCAGAGCGGAGGCCAGGGGTTTGGATGTTCAAGCGGCGTCTTTCTCCGATGCTTGGGGTTTGGGCGGGGCGAGGAGCTCCCCGCTGAGGGAATTAGGCCTGGTCACAGTGACGCGAATGGTGACGGTCTGACCTGTCAGGTCGCCCGAGGAAGGGAAATGCACCGGCTCCAACCAGGGGGAACGCCCGGACATCTGCCCTGGAAGCCGGCCAGGGCCGGTCACCAGCACGGGGATGTCCATGCCCATGCGGCTTCGATTGAAACGGTATTGCTGATCACTCAGCAGCGCCTGGATTTCCCGCAAGCGCTGATCGGCTACCGCTTCATCCACAATCCCTGCCATGCCGGCTGCCGGCGTGCCGGGGCGCGCGGAATAGCGGAAGGAAAAGGCGGAAGCGAAGCCAATATCTTCAATCAGCTTCAGCGTGGCGCGATGATCCGCATCAGCCTCACCCGGATGGCCTGCGATGAAATCGGAAGACAGCGCCAGATCAGGCCGCGCCGCGCGCAGCTTTTCAATCAGCGCCCGGTAATCCGCTGCCGTATGGCCGCGGTTCATCGCCTTCAGGATGCGATCCGACCCCGATTGCACCGGCAGATGCAAAAACGGCATCAGCGCGGGAATGTCGCGATGCGCCGCGATCAGATCATCGCCCATGTCGCGCGGGTGAGATGTTGTGTAGCGCAAGCGATCAAGCCCTGAGATTTCAGCCAAAGCCAGCAAAAGCCGCGCGAGCGACCAAGCCCCGCCATCCGGCCCTTCGCCGTGATAGGCATTCACATTCTGCCCGAGCAAAGTGATTTCCCGCGCGCCCAGCGTCACAAGGCACTTGGCTTCCGCGATCACCGCCGCCGCGGGGCGGGAATATTCCGCACCGCGCGTGTAGGGCACCACGCAGAAGGAACAGAATTTGTCGCAGCCTTCTTGTACCGTCAGGAAGGCGGTCACGCCCTGGGGCGCCGCCTGTTCCGGCAAATGATCGAATTTCCCATCCACCGGGAATTCGGTTTCGATCACGGCGCCCGCAGCGCGGGAGGCAAGCGCCACCATTTCCGGCAGGCGGTGATAGGATTGCGGCCCCAGCACAATATCCACCCAGGGCGCGCGGGCGGTGATTTCCGCCCCTTCCGCCTGGGCCACACAGCCAGCCACCGCAACAATCATCTGCCCGCCGCGCGCAACCTTTGCCTCCCGCAAGCGGCCAAGGTCGGAGAACACCTTCTCGGTCGCTTTTTCGCGGATATGGCAGGTATTGAGGATGACCATATCGGCATCTTCCGCCACTTCCGTTGGCGCATAGCCAAGCGGCGCCAGCACATCCGCCATGCGCGCGCTGTCATAAACATTCATCTGGCAGCCCCAGGTGCGGATCAAAAGCCGCTTCCTTGTGGGGGTGCCTTGGCTTTCAGTCATGAAATACAGGCCTCCGTCGCCCCAGCACGGGACGAAACGGGGGAAATGAGCAGGCCGGCTGCGCTGGTCAAGCGCGCCAAGACCCGAAAGCGCGAATCAAGGAGCCAAAAACCATAATCACAACCTGGAGTCTCTTGCCGTGTCGGGTCAAGCGTTTCGCACCTTGTTCGCGAAAATGTCATCCAGGGCACCACTTGCGGACCAAAGAGGCTGGCGCGCTACCGCTGCTCCGCCCGCCAGCGCGCCCAGGGGGCAATATCGGGCAAGCGCAGCGGTGCCGCCGCCGGGCCGGAAAATCTGAAGCCGATATCAGGCGCACCGGCATTGGGGGGGCGTAGGGCAAAGCCGATATCCAATGTCTGGCGCGGCAAATCCACGGCGCCAGTCACCTGGGCGGATAGCCCGCCCTCCCCGGCCAGTTGCATGTCTTGCAATTCAAGCCGGCCGGCGGAAAGGCGCCAGCCGCCTTCCAGCCGCTCCACCGCCGTCGCGCCGCCCAGCAGGGCGCGCCGCAAGGCTGCCTCGGCCACCACCGGATCGGCGCGTCCCGCCGCAGCATAGGCTTCCCTGAGCGCCAGCCCGGCCACAACCCCATCCGCCAATAGAAACCGCCCCGAGCCTTCCAGGGAGGAAAGCAGCGCTGCCTGCGCATGGCCTGAAGCAGCCAGCCGGCCCGCAAGCGCAATTCTGCCGGCAGCAAGGTCAAGTGGCAGGTCGAAGATCGGATGGGCGATTGTGGCGCCGGCAATTTCGAAATCACCTTCCAGGCGTGGGGGCTGGGCGGTGATGTCCAAGACACCGCGTCCTTCCATCTGGCCACCGGCAAGACCGGTGCGGAAGGACGCAAGCTGCAGCCGGCCCGCTTCAAGCGTCAATTCGGCTTGGGCGTTCTCCACCGCTGGCAGCCCCGAA
>JAPLOJ010000353.1:4044-10825 GCA_026400795.1 Alphaproteobacteria bacterium | reverse complement strand
TCGCAGGGGGGCGCAAGTGATGGAAGAACGTCGCAATACGCAGGTGATGAACCGTGCGGCGCTGACCAAGCGCGTGGTGGGCAAACTCACCAAGCAGGAAGCCGTGATCGGCGGGATCGGCAATTCGAATTGGGATCTTTGGGGTTCCGGCCATCGTGCCGAGAATTTCTACATGCTGGGAAGCATGGGATTGGCCGCGCCGATTGCCATGGGTGTGGCCATTGCTCAACCGGAACGGCGCGTTTTCGCACTGGAAGGCGACGGGTCACTGCTGATGCAGTTGGGCTGCCTTTCCACCATTGCCGCGCAGGCGCCGAAGAATCTGATTGTGATCATTTGGGATAATGGCATTTATCAGATCACCGGCGGCCAGGGCACGCCAGCGGCGAAAGCCGGCACGGATTTGATCGCCATTGCGCGCGCTTCCGGCATTGCTTCCGCTCATTGGGCGGCGGATGAGGCGGAATTCGACGCGCTGATTGATCGCGCCCTTGCCACTGATGGCCCGCATGTGATCGGCGCGCGGATTGATAACGAACCCGGCAAGACACAAACGGACCGCGACCCGATCCGCTTCCGGGAGACGTTTATGCGCGGGATGGCGGCTAAACTGGGTTAGGACCAAGCGCGGGCGGGGACATAAACCTCGCCCGCCATCAACCGCCGCGCGGTGCGTAGCGTGCCGCCCGAAATCACTTCCCGCGATCCATCCGCCGCACGCCGCGTGGTGATCACCGCTTCCATGCTGCCGGTTGGGTGTTCCAGCACGATAGTTTCCCGATCCGCGCCGGTGATGTGCGCCACACCTTCCGCCACAGTGCCCGGCTCGCGATGCAAATCCCGCCTGTCACCGCCATGGCTTCATGGCAGGCGAGTGGCGTGAAATAGCGCGCAGCCACACCGCCCTGATCACCCGCCGGTTCAGCAATAATCGCGAATTTTGGCATGACGCGCCCTTCGGCATCACCCATGCCCATGGCCAGGCTCGCCTTGCGGCGAATGGCCTCAATCCGCGCCATAAATGCCTTATCCGCATCCAATTCCTTGGCGGTTTCACGGGCAGTTTTACCGAAATCCCGCGCACGCGCGATGACCACGGGCATGCAGATATCAAGGCAGGTCACTTCCACGCCATCAATCACATCAATCGCGTTCCCGGTTGGCATCAGCTTGCCAGTCGCTCCCCCCACCGCATCGGCGAAATTCAGCACAATGGGGGCAGCCGTGCCGGGCACGCCGGCAATCGCAGTATCGCCCTCATAATTCACGCGCTTGCCGGGTGTTTGCACCACAGCTTCAATCAACGCGCCGGTATTCACCGCGCGGATCATCACGCGGGTTTCGCCTTCTTCCGCTGGCACCAACCCGCTTTCAATCGCAAAAGGCCCAACACCCGCCAGCATATTCCCGCAAGTCGGCCCCCAATCCACAAAGGCGCGATCCACGGAAACCTGCGCGAATAAATAATCCACCTGCTGCGCTTCACCGGTCGCCGCGCGAGAGACGATGCAGACCTTGCTGGTAAGCGTGGTGGCGCCACCAATGCCATCAATCTGGCGCGCATCTGGTGAGCCCATGGCAGCCAGCAATACGCGGCCCATCGCTTCGCGATCTTCCGGCAAATCTTCCCGCCGAAAATACGGGCCGCGGCTGGTGCCGCCACGCATCAGCGTGCAGGGAATGGCTTTCTGCATAGTTTTATCCGTCACCGTAAAGGCCAGGGAAGTTCAAAGAAATACTGCAATAGCCCCTGCGGGAAATCCAGGGTCAGCAATTTCGCCACCATGATCAGGCCAATGGTCGCGATGGAGGTCAGGAACAAAGTCATCCGCCAGGTACAGCCCGCCGCATAGCGCAGGAAGGACAGGAAGAAGATCGTATTGGCCAACAGGAATCCAACCAAGGCGGAAAGCCCGACCAGCCCGATCACCCAACCGAGATGCGCCCAGAAGCTACCATCCTCGGGCTTCGCATTGGCTTCCGCATCATGGAATAGCGAACCGCCGACGCGCCCGAAATTCAGCCGTAACAATACGGGCACGCTGATCAGCAGCATCGCCCCCGCAATCATCATGGGGAAGACCGCGCCCAGGAAGCTCTTGCCCATCGCGTCAATGAAGACCGCGGCGAAAAGTACAACCGGAATCACCGCAAAAATTGCCTGAGGCTGACGCTTGCCCGTATCCGTGCTGCCGCCATCTTCTTCCGTATCGGCCAGCCGGCGCTTGCGAATGCCAAGCCAGGCAAACACCACGATCAGCGCGGCAATGATCATCACGCCAGGCCGCGTCAGGAAATCCCAGCCATAGAATTGTACGGCCTGATACAAATAGGTTTCCATCGGCAGCGCCAGCACGAAGCCCACCACGAAGGGCGGGCGCGGCCAGCCGAAGCGGCGCATCAGCAAGCCCAGCAAGCCCACACCCAGCAGCAGCAGCAAATCCGCCAATTCGCGGTTATTGTTGAAGGCGCCGAAGCAGACCACCATCATCATGAAGGGCGCCAGCAGCCCGAAGCGCACCGTGGTCAGCCGTGCAATCAAGGGCGATGTGGCGAAGCACAGCAACGTCCCCATCACATTGGCGATCGCGAGCGACCAGATGATCGCATAGGTCAAATCAAGCCTGGAGCCCACCATCGCCGGCCCGGCTTCAATGCCAAGCAGCGTCATGCCGCCCAGAAACACCGCCATGGACCCGGAAGAAGGAATGCCGAAAAACAGTGTGGGCACCAAAGCGCCACCTTCACGCGCATTATTGGAAGCTTCAACGGCAATCACGCCGCGCACATCACCCTTGCCGAATTGGCCGTTCTTTTCGGTCTGAATCGCGTGCCCATAAACAATCCAATCGGTCACGCTGCCACCAAGACCCGGGATCGCCCCCAACACGGACCCAATCGAAGATGTACGCAGCACCAGCCACCAATGGGTCATGATGTCGCGCATGCCCGTGATCCAACCGCGGCCCAAATCCGCCGAGCGCGAAATCGTCCCGCCACCGCGCGCCAGATCAATAATCTCCGGCAGCGCGAAAATCGCGAGCACCAACACGGGCAGCGGCAGGCCATCGGAAAGATAGATCAGCCCGAAATCGAGCCGATATTCCGCCGTGGCTGGTGCTGTGCCCACCATGCCAAGCGCCAAACCCATGCCGCAAGCAATCAAGCCCTTCGCGAAGCTTTTTCCTGCCAGCACGCCCACCATGGAAAGCCCAAGCAGCGCCAGCATGAATAGTTCCGCGGTTCCGAGCGCCAGAATGAGGGGCCGCGCAATCAGCACCGCGCCAGTCAAAATCACCGCGCCAATCAGCCCGCCGATCATGGAAGCCAGGAAGGATGCCGATAGTGCTCGTGCGGCTTCTCCTCGTCGGGCCATGGGGAAGCCATCCAGGATCGTCGCTTGGCTGGCCGATGATCCCGGTATGCCCATCAGGATGGAGCTGAATGTATCCGCCGTCGCCGCCACCGCGACCAGGCCGACCAGCATGGCAAGGGCCGAGACCTGATCCAGCCCGTAAATAAACGGCATCACCAACGAAAGCCCGGCAAGGCCCCCCAGTGCCGGCAGCACACCAATCGCGTAACCAATCAAAACCCCAAGCGCCATGTATCCCAAACGCTCAGGACTCGCGAGCGCGGTCAGCGCCATCAGCAGCGCGTCAAGCATGCAACCTTACTCCCTTTACCGCGCTGCCTTTAAGCTGATCAGCCGAGCCGATGGTTGAAGCGGCGCAGCAACCATTCCTTGATCCATTCGCGCGTCGCTTCACTAATCACGGTGCCGGCGGCATAGGCTTTCTCGGCTGCTTCGCCGACAACCTCATCATATTCGCCAATCACGGTACCGCGCTTTTCCTTGTATTCCGGATCGGCAAAAATACGCGTGAAGGCCGTGCGATACAGGTCTTGCATGGCGCGCGGTGTTTCGCGCGGCACCACCACAAATTTCTGCGCGGCAAAGCCCGCGACGAACAAAGTGCGATAGGCTTCCCAGGCCGGGCCGGAAGGGTCCTGCCCGGTCGCGGCCTTCAGGAATTCCGGGAAAGTCGGCAAATCCGGGAAATTCGGATCGCGCACAATATCACCCGCGGCGTTCAGGATACCGTAGGAAAACAGCGGCACGGCCTTACCTTCACGCACCAACGGTAGAACCTGGCTCGTATAGGCAGAGGATGTTTGATAATCGATCGGCGTCTCACCGCGTTCAAAGGCAAGCCGTCCCTGGCCGCGGCCCTGCATGCCAAAGACAATCTGCACATTCAGGTTCATCAGCTCAAACGCCAAGGCCGGGACCACATCCAGCGATGTCGGGCCCTGGCTGCCGAATTTCAGCCCTTGCGCGGCTTGCAGCTTCGCCAGATCAGTCGGGCCTCGCACGCCTAATTCCGGGCGCACATACAAAACGCCGCCGGTTGGGCTCGCCATCAGCACGCTCCAGGCGCGGTAATCATAACGCACGCGCGGATCACCCATCAGATACGGGAATTGCGTGGAACCGCTGGTGCCCAGGATGGTCAAGCCATCAGGCCGCGTGCGCTGCGCGAATTGATTGGCGCCATTGATGCTGCCGCCGCCCGTGACATTGCGGATCACGACTGTCGGGTTGCCGGGCATGTGCTTTTGCAACAGCGGCAAATGAAACCGCGCCCAAACATCCGAACCACCACCCACCGCGAAGGGGATGATCCATTCAATGGTCTTGCCGGCCATATCCTGCGCGCGCGCAGTGCCTGTCGCGGCCAAGCCAAGGCCAAGCCCGCCAAGGGCACGGCGCGAGAGCGAAAAATTTGCAGCTTTGGTCATGAAACCCTCCCCGAATTGGTTTTCGGTTTCCATAAAGCAGAACCAGGGGTGATGGAACCAGCGAAATCGCGCCCTGCATTTGCCGCTTTCAGAACGGCGCCCCGCCTGTTACGGAATGCCATGCCTGTCTCTCTACGTACCATTGCTCCGGCAGAGGCCGATATCCGGCTCGATCGCTGGTTTCATCGGCACTACCCGAACCTTACCCAGGGCGCGCTGCAGAAAATGCTGCGCACCGGGCAAATCCGCCTGGATGGCGCGCGGGTGGAGGCGAATGCGCGGCTCAAGCCCGGCCAGCAATTGCGCATCCCACCCTTGCCCGAAGCCGCCGCCAAGCCGCTCAGCGCCCGCCCGGTGTCAGACCGGGATGCAGCCGCGCTTGAACGCATGGTGATTTACCGCGATGCGTCCGTGATCGCGATTGATAAGCCCCAGGGCCTGCCGGTGCAGGGGGGCCCAGGGATTACGCGGCATGTGGATGGCATGCTGGATGCGCTCCGCTTTGGTTATGAGGAACGCCCGCGCCTGGTGCATCGGCTGGACAAGGACACATCGGGCGTTCTGATCCTGGGGCGCACCGCCGCCGCCGCTTCCCGCTTGGCCGCGGCTTTTCGCGGGCGGGATGCGGAAAAAACCTATTGGGCCGTCGTGATTGGCCGCCCCCATCCGCTGGAAGGCCGCATTGACCTGCCGCTTGCCAAGCTTGGCGGGCAGCGCGGCGAACGCGTGGCTGGGGTCGCGGATGGTGAGGGCACGCGCGCTGTCACGCTTTATCGCGTGGTGGATTCCGCGCAGCGTCAGGCGGCGATGCTGGAATTACGCCCGCTTACGGGCCGCACGCATCAATTGCGCGTGCATTGCGCCGAGGCGCTAAAATGCCCGATCATGGGCGATGGCAAATATGGCGGCCAGACCGCGCATCTGGAAGGCTTTGGCAATACGCTCCATCTGCATGCGCGGGCCTTGCGCCTGCCGCATCCGGAAGGTGGTATGCTGGAACTCGCCGCCCCTTTGCCGGCGCATATGAAGGATACCTTCGCCATGCTCGGCTTTGATCGCCCGAAGACTCCGCCATGTCGGCATCTGCGCTGAAACCCGCCCGGCGCTGGCCGCGCTATCTGGCGGGCGGGTTTGCGCTGCTTTTCCTGCTGCTGATTGGCGGCATTTTGGCGCTGCGCGCTGCCCTAGAATCAGGCCGCTTCACGCCGCGCATCAAGGCCGAGATTGAAAACGCCACCGGCTACCGCGCCAGCATTGGCGGGCTTGGTCTGGCGCTTGGGCTGATCCCCAAGCTGGAATTGCGCGATGTGACGCTCAGCACCCCCGGCGGCGCCGCGCCCGGCCTGGCGGCGCCCAGGCTGGCGGCGAGTATTTCGCTGCGCTCCCTGATTTCCGGCGGCATCGAAATCCCAAGCGTTGAGGCGGATGGGCTGCGGCTCAATCTGGACCCGGTGCTTTGGGCTTTGCCGGCTGCCGAAAGGCCCACCCGGGACGCCACCGCGGCACCAGCGGCGCCAAGGCGCACTGCCAACATGCCGCAGATCGGGCTGGTCCGGCTGCGCGATGCGCATGTGGTCCTGCCGGGCAGCAAGGGGCAGGATATCGAAATCCCTTCGCTTTCCATCCGCAATGTCAGCGCCACCAGCGCAAGCGATCTGGCGGCGGAGTGGCGCTTCCAAGGCATCACCTTCACCCTTGCCGGCAAGGCCGGGCCGCTCTTCGGCGCTGCCCCCGGCACGCTGCCGCCGCTGGGTGCCATCACGCTCAAGGCCGGCGCGGGTGATCTTGGCTGGCTGCTGCCCGGCCTCAGGCTCGAAGCGCTGGAATTGATCGTGCCGCCGGAAGGCGAGGCCAAGCTCTCCGGCGCGCTGACCCGCGCCGGCAATACCGCGCGGCTTGAGGCTAGCTTGGGCGAGATCGGCAAGCTGCTTTATGGCTTCACCGGGCCATTGCCGATGGAAGCCCGGCTTACTTCAGG
>JAPLOJ010000353.1:0-4029 GCA_026400795.1 Alphaproteobacteria bacterium | reverse complement strand
GCGGATGTGCCGGATGCGGCGGGGCTTTCCGGCTTTCCTGCCCTGCCCCGCGGGCTGCGGGGGGCGGCGCGGCTTGAATGGCGCGATGCGCAGAATATCAGCCTGCCGCGCTTCCAACTCACCAGCCCAGCGCTTTCGGCCAGCGCCGTGCTTAATCTTGGCTTGGCGGGGCGGCCCAATCTGACCGGGCGGATTGATGTCTCACGGCTTGATCTGGATGCCCTGACACAGCCGCCCACTGGAAGCGCAGCGCCCGCCGCGCCTTCGGCCCCGGCGGCCCCATCAGGTGATGGCCGGGTTATTCCGGATATCGCTTTGCCCGTCGCGTCGCTCATGGCGCTGGATGCTGAGCTGCGGCTTGCCTTCAGCGGCGTCACCTCTCGCAATCTGCGTCAGGCGGCGGTGCAGACGAATCTCCGCCTCAGCAATGGCGCGCTGGCACTCGCCCCCTTCAACATGACCATCCCGGCTGGGCGGCTTGCAGGGCAGATCAATGTGAATGCCGCCGCCAACCCAGCCCAGTATAGTCTGAGGCTCCGGTCTGAAGGCGCGGGGCTTGAGCTTGCGGCGCTGAGTGGCGCGCTGGATGGGCTTGGCCTGCGCGGCCAGGCCGAGATTGCCACTGATCTGCGCGGCGCCGGCGCTTCCACCCGCGCCATTGCCGCCAGCCTGGATGGCACATTGGGCATTGCTTTGGTGAATGGCCGGCTGGAACAGGGCACCGCCATGGATGCGCTTGGCGCCATGCTCGCGCTGCTATCGCCCAATTCGCAAAGGCTTGGGGCCGTAGACCTCCGCTGCCTGGCCTTTGCCTTTGGCGCGCAGCGAGGTGTGGCACAAAGCAGCGCGTTTTTCATGGATAGTGCCATTGGCCAGATCAATGGTCAGGTCAGCATCAATCTGCGCGATGAAAGCCTGGGCGGGCGGCTCAATTCCAATCTGCGCGTCTTTGGCCTTGCCGTGCGGGCACCGTTCAATCTTGGTGGAACGCTGGCGGCGCCGCGCATTGGCGTGGCGCCAGGAGCCGCGCTTGGCCAGAACGCGGCGGGGCTGCTGGCCGATACCTTGACCGGGCGTATCGCGACAGATCCGATCGGCAATCTGCTGGGCGGCAGCGACCGAAACGCGGCAGCGGATTGCGCCGAGCCGCTGCGCCTGGCGCGTTTTGGCGCGGAGGGTGCCGCACCAACGCAGCGCGCGGCGCCCGAGGCTGCAACGGGCGGACCAAGTCCGGCCATGCCAAGCATACCAGCGCCCGTGCAGGATGTGCTGCGTGGCCTTGGGGGTCTTTTTGGGGGAGGGCGGCGGTAGCCCTACCTCCTAGGCTTCCAAATCATCAAGCGACAGGCCAAGCGCTTCCAGCCCTTCTTCCAGCATATCGCCGAGCATTTCGATACCAAGCAGATAGGTCGCCGGGTCGCGCATATTGCGTTCCCGCGCCAAATTGCGCGCTTCTTCCCAATCATCCGCCCCATAATCGCCGCGGCCGATCCAGGCGAGGGCGATCAGGGAAGCCTGTTCATCTTCATTCAATTCACTGATGAAGGCGCGCAGCGCATCCTCATCCATGTTTTCATCATCTTCGGCATCGAGGCCTTCTTCATCCTCATCCGCGCGGGAGATTGCGCCGCTCTCCTCACCTTCCTGGACAGCACGCGCCGCATCCACAATGGCGGCCACCGATTCCAGGCTGATGCCCAGTTCGAATTCCTCATCCTCATCATCGCGTGCGGCCATGGCGCTTCTCCGGTTTTGATGACGGCACTCAAGCACAAGGGCGCGGGGCATTTCCAGCCCCGGCTAGATGGTAAATTCGTGTCAGAAAAAAGCGGGCTTTCAGCGGCGCGAAAGATCAACCAGCCCGGCAAAACCTTCTTCCGTGCCGAAGGCCAGATGCGCGCCGGAATCGCTCCAGGCCAGCGCTGAAACCGCGCCGCGCCCAGGCGCCGCAACGGGCATAATGCGCCCGCTCGCGACCTCAGCAATCAGCACCAGCCCGTCATTGAAGCCGGCCGCCACCACTTCCTGCTGCGGGTGGCAGGCCACTGCCGAACACAGCGCCTGATCACCCCCCGCGAGTTCTGTCGGGGCTTTGCCCATGGGACCGCCGCCGAAAAACGGCCAAAGCACCACGCAATCCGCGCCCGAGGTCGCAAGCCACCGCCCCTTGGCCGTGAAGGACAGCGACTTGGTCTTCGAAGGATACCCCGCCATGCGCATATGCTGCCCATCAGCCAAGCGCCAACCATGCAAGGTGTTTTCCTGCATGGAAGTCACCACATGCGTCCCATCCGGGCTGAAAATAATGCCCGTATGGCTGCCCTTCCATTCGAGCGATCGCGGCTTGTCATCCTTCGCCGCCACAAACCAGAGTGACGCACCATTGTAATGGCTGGCCGCGATGCGCTTGCCCTTAGCGTCCAAGGCAATGCCCGTGACCGATGTTGGATGCGCGAGTGATTTCAACGCGGCCCCCGCGCCATCCAGCAAATGCACAGCCTTGCCCACAACCGCCGCGCGCAAGCCGCTTTCATGGGCTGCGACATGTTCTACCCAGCGGCTGCCATAACGCGCCAGTTCGGCAAGGGTTCCATCCGCGCCAAGGCGCATCAGCCGCCCGTCATCACCGCCGGAAATCACGCCATCCTTACTATCGGCACAAAGGGACAGCACCGCACCCTGATGCGCTTCATTCCGCGCCCAAGAATCGCTGGCCTTGGCAAGCACCGCCTGATGCAAAACGCCATCGCTGGTGCCGAAGCTGCAGGTGCGGCCTTCATGGCCAAAGGCAATGCCCGCAACCCAGGCGCCGAGGTTTTGCGAAACGCCCCGGCTATCCAGCAGATAATCCGCGCCGCTCATGCTTCGGGTGGGCTCCAACGCGCGATTTCGGCATTGATCTTCGCCTCATCCTCACCGGCCTGGCAGGCTTCAAAACCGCGACGCAGCCAGGGGCGGTTCAGATCGCGCCCGATGAACACCAGTTTTGAGCGCCGCGGATCGCCTTCCTTCCAGGGGCCGATGAAATCACCATCGGCAATCATATGCACCGCCTGGAAAGCAAAGCGGCGATCATCGCCCTCATAAGCCAGAATGCCTTTGGTGCGCAGCAAATCCTGCCCCTTGCTGGACAGCACCTGCGTGATCCAGGCGTTGAAACGCTCCGGATCAATTGGGCGATCCACTTCGAAGGAAACGCTGTTCACTTCAGAATCATGTTCGTGATCATCTTCGCCCGAGAGGAATTCTGGTTCGCGTTCCAGAATGCGTTCCAGGTTGAAGGCATCGCGCCCGATCACGGCGCTGATCGGCACATCGGATTTCGTGGCGCGACGAATTTCAGCATAGGGGTTGATGGCGCGGATGCGCTTTTCCACCTCGGCCGCTTCAGCTTCCGTCACCAAATCCATCTTGTTCAGCACAATGATATCGGCGAAGGCGATTTGTTCCTGCGCTTCGGCGGAATCATTCAA
Organism: Alphaproteobacteria bacterium; assembly: GCA_026400795.1. GTDB lineage: Bacteria > Pseudomonadota > Alphaproteobacteria > Acetobacterales > Acetobacteraceae > Neoroseomonas. Next base: position 556 of record JAPLOJ010000353.1, on the reverse strand, counting down.
CCGTGCCGGCAAATGCTTGGCATCCACCACCGTCACGATTGCATCCAGTTTCGTGGCGCGCTTCACATCATCATCAACGAAAAAAGTCTGCGCCACCGGGGCGGGGTCCGCGAGGCCCGTAGTTTCCACGATGATGCCATCAAACTTGTCGCGCCGCTTCATCAGCCCGGCCGTTCAGCAGCGTGGTTTTGCCGGCACCAAGATAGCCGGTCAGCACGGTCACGGGCACGGGGGCGCGGGTGGTGTCGCTCACGTGGGTTTCTCCATCAGTAAGGTTTGGAACCCTATATGGGGCGAAGCCGGGCAGAGGTCACCCCGCCCGGTGAGAGACTTAGGCCGCCTCCGCCATGATGGCATCAGAAAGCGTGTTGATCAGCCGGTCCACATGCGGCTTTTCGCAAATCAGCGGCGGCGACATGGCGATGATATCGGCCGTCACACGGATCAGCACGCCCTCATCAAAGCAGCGGCGGAAGACATCCAGCGCGCGTTGCGTGGGCTTGCCCGGGCGCGGCGCCAATTCCACCGCGCCAATCAGCCCGATATCGCGGATATC
>JAPLOJ010000011.1 GCA_026400795.1 Alphaproteobacteria bacterium | reverse complement strand
CGGGGCGATTGGGCCAATCCGATTGCGCGCGGGCAGCAAAGGGGGCGAGCGCGGCAGCGCCCATCACGGCGCGACGGCTGAATTTTAGGGTCATGGCTTTTCTCCCGGTGATTTGCGCAAAGCTTAACCACAACCGGGCCGCGCCCGGCAAGGTTTCTCAATAGGTATCAAGGCCCATAATGCCATCAACGCCGCCGGCATCGGCCAGGATGTGCTTGCCGATCAGATCACGCAGCGATTCCGAAGACCCACCCCCAAGCGAACCATAACGCGCGCCGCGATAAAGCCGTGAGACCGGATATTCATCCGTGAAGCCATAACCGCCATGCACTTGCACGGCTTCACTGGTCACACGCAGCGACATTTCATTGCAGAACACCTTGGCGGTTGCTGCCATGAAGGGATCAGGGAAGGGATTGGCGGTGAGGCAGGCGCGGTAGAGCAAACCGCGCCCCGCTTCGATATCCTTGAACATATCAGCGAATTTCCAGCGGATGCCCTGGAAATCCGCGATGGATTTGTCGAACAGTTTGCGGTCATTCACGTAGCGCACCGCCTCATCAAAGGCGCCTTCTGCCAGCCCAAGCGAGATACTGGGGTTAAGGCAGCGCTGCGTATTGAAGGCAGTCAGCAATTTCTTGAAGCCGTCTGTTTCAATCACCAGGTTTTCGGGCGGCAATTCGCAATCATTGAATTGTACTTCGTGCAGATTTTCACCACCCATGGTGTGGTAGGTGCCGGTGACAGAAAGGCCAGGCGTGCCCTTTTCCACCAGAACGCAGCCGATCCCCTCCCGCCCCGCCTTGCCATCCACGCGGGTGAACACCACGAACATGCCGGCTTCCTCGGCGCGGGAAATCAAGGTTTTCGTGCCGTTCAACACCAGATGATTGCCATGGCGCTTGGTATTGGTGCGGTAATTGGCGACATCCGTGCCGGCATGCGGTTCCGTCATGCAAATCGCGAGGATGCAATCGCCGGAAATCACGCGCGGCAGGATGCGTTCCTTGATGGCCTTTGGTGCGTAATGGGAAATGACGCGGGTTTGCACGCCTGCCTCGCCGAGCACCGCCATGGCGGTGACATAATCCACCTTGGCGATTTCTTCGAGGATTAAAGCAGAATCGAGAATGGAAAGGCCAAGCCCGCCATATTCTTCCGGCACCGACATACCCAGCACGCCAAGCGCGGCGAGCTTCTTGATATTCGGCCAGGGAAAGGTGCCATCCATCCATTTCGGCGCATCCTGCTTGAATTCACTTTGCGCCAATTGCCTGACGGCGGCGATCATTTCCCGCTGTTCAGTGCCGATTTTGAATTCCATTATCGTCTTCCGATTGTTCAATGAAGTGTTTTCAGCCTGCATCGCCCTTCAGCGTATCCAAGGCACCCTTTAGGGCCGATTGGAAGACGCTGACATCAGACCCGTAGCACAGGCAGCGAAACCCCTTGGCGCGCCAGCCGCGCACCATTTCCATCCCCGCGCCCAAGACGCCGGCGGGCTTGCCCGCGGCTTCGCAGGCTTTCAGGAAGCGGGTGAGCGCGGCTTGGAACACAGGGTGATCGAATTGCGCTGTGATGCCGAGTGAATCGCTCAGATCATAATGGCCGAACCAGCCCAAATCTACACCAGGCACGGCCATGATCGCTTCAACATTCTCGATCCCCTTGGCGGTTTCGATCAGGGGAATGACCATGACGCGTTCATTCTCAGCCTTCATGCCGGCGATCACATCCTGGCCCTGGTAATCATCATGCGCATAGCCAAAGCCAACGCCGCGCCTGCCTTCGGGACGATAGCGGCACCAGGCGGCCAATTCTTCCGCCTGTTCGCGTGTTTCCACCATGGGTTCCATGATGCCCATGGCGCCGGCATCAAGAATGGGCGCAATCAGATGATAGTGATGACCTGTGACGCGCACCAAGGGAACTACGCCAACATTGCGCGCAAAGGCACATTGGGCCTTGATCGCATCAATCCCCATGCCGCCATGTTCCATATCGAAAATGACATATTCAGCACCGGCATTCGCCAGGATTTGACAAAGCCCAGGTGTTAGAAACTCCGTTGCCATGATGCCATGCGCCATCTGGCGGTTGCGCAGCGCGATGCGAACGGGGTTTTGGCGCATGGTTCAGCTCAACTTCATGCCGGCATAGCCCTGCGCGGCAACCGCATCACATTTTTCGCGATAGGCCGGCGCACCGCCCTGATATTGCAGAATGCGTCGCTGATCGCGCCCTTCGACATTACGGTTGATGCCTGTGGCCCAGGAATCGATCTGGGCATAGAGCATGCCCTCGGCCAGGGTTTCGATATGGTGTGACCATTCGGCTTCTGCGGCGTCCGTCGCTTCAAAGCGGTTGATGCCGTTGTCGCGCACATGGCGCATCAGATCCGTCACCCATTCGACATTCTGTTCAATGCAGCGCGGGATATTGCAGCGGGTGGAGGCATTATGCGGCCCCACGATCGTCAGCATATTGGGGAAGCCTGCCGATTGCAGGCCAAGATAGGTTTTCGGCCCATCCGCCCATTTGTCCTTGAGAAGCTGGCCGCCAATGCCCCTGAACTCAATCCGGTCAAAAGCGCCAGTGATCGCATCAAAGCCTGTGGCGTAGATGATCATGTCGAATTCATATTCGGCATCGCTGGTCTTGATGCCCTTCGGCGTAATGCGCTCGATCGGCGTTTCGTTGATATCCACCAGTCGGACATTCTCGCGATTATAGGCTTCGAAATAGCGGGTTTCGAGCGGGACGCGACGCGTACCAAAACCGTGATTTTTCGGGATCAACTTCTCCGCAACCGCTGGGTCCTTCACCCGCTGGCGGATCTTGCGCGCGATGAAATCGCTGATCAGCGCATTAGCCTTCGGGTCGGTCAGGATATCACGGTAATTCGCCTGCCAAATACCAAAGCCTGGTTCGGCGTAGCGCTGTTCCCAAAAGGCTTCGCGTTCTTCTGGCGTGACTTCAAACACGCTGCGCGGATCGGCATTATGGATATAGCAGCCAGGCGTGGTGCGCAGCAGCGCGAAAAGTGCTGGGTAATTGCCTTTGATTTGGCTCTGTTCTTCTTCCGTGATCGGGCGGTTATGCAAAGGCGCGCACCAATTTGGCGTGCGCTGAAAGACGGTCAGTGAGCCAACCTCAGAAGCAATGGTCTGGATCACCTGCACGCCCGTCGCCCCCGTGCCAATCACCGCCACGCGCTTGCCTGCGAAACTGACGGGTTCATGTGGCCAGCGATACGTATGAAAGGACTGGCCGCTGAAGCTTTCAACGCCCGGGATACGCGGCAGCGTATCGGCGGAAAGCGGACCAAGGGCGGTGATCAGGAAGCGGCAGTTATGCTGCGCGCCCGTATCTAGGGTGACTGTCCAGCGCTGCGACGCCTCATTAAAATGCGCGCTGACGACGCGGCTATTGAATTGGATATGGCGGCGCAGATCGAACCTGTCTGCCACGTGCTGCAAATAGCGCAGTGTTTCCGGCTGCGGGGCGAAATGCTCGCTCCAGCTCCATTCCTGCAGCAGCTCATCGGAAAAGGAATAGCCATAGGTGTAGCTTTCCGAATCAAAGCGCGCGCCGGGGTAGCGGTTCCAATACCAGGTGCCGCCCAGATCACTGCCGGTCTCGAACACCTGGACGCCATAGCCAAGCTCCCGCAGGCGATAAAGCTGATAGAGGCCGGAAATGCCGGCGCCGATGATGATCACATCGGGCTCGGTCAAGGCCGGGCCAGAGTTTGCCGGCATGGTCCGCCGCATTTCATTCATCGCATCCACCCTTTCCGGCGCGGCAAGGGCCGGCGCCACCTAACAGAAACTCCATAAACCCAGGCCCAGGGCTTGCGCGCTGAGCAGGACGGGGGCGAGTATTCCCCCAAAAGAGGAAACCGCCAATGCCAAGCCGACTTTTTTCGCCCTTCACCCTGCGCGGGCTGACACTGCCCAACCGCATCATCGTCTCCCCCATGGCGCAGTATTCCGGCACCACCAGCAATGAGGCGACGGATTGGCACCTGATGCATTACGGGAATTTCTCAGTCTCTGGCGCTGGCCTCATGTTTTTTGAGGCAACGGCGGTGGAACCCCGCGGGCGGGT
>JAPLOJ010000339.1 GCA_026400795.1 Alphaproteobacteria bacterium | reverse complement strand
TATTGGTGATCTCGGCCATCACAAAGGCCGCAGCGCCCATCACTGGCGGCATCAACGCGCCACCCACGGAAGCCGCACTTTCAATGCCCGCAGCAACTGCCGGGCGATAGCCAACGCGCATCATCAGCGGAATGGTCATGGCCCCCGTGGTGATCACATTGGACACCGAAGACCCGCTCATGGTGCCAAAAAGACCTGAGGTAACAACAGCAACCTTGGCCGGCCCGCCGCTATAGCGCCCAGCCACGGCGGCGCCGAGGTTGGAAAACAACCGCCCCGTGCCGCTGCCCTGCATGAAGGAACCGAACAGAATAAACACCGCAATCGTGGTCGCGACTATCCCGGTCAGCGGGCCATAAACGCCGCCCGCCGTCGGCACTAGCCAGGCGGCTTCAATGATCTCGTTCAGTTTGAAATTGCGCGTGTTCAAGACGCCCGGCAAATGATGGCCGATGAACATGTAAAGCAGGCAGGCGGCCACCATCCAGGCGAGCCCCGGTTCCACCGCGCGGCGGATCGCTTCCAGCATTGTCACCAGACACACAATGCCAAGCGTCAGCATCAGTGGCGTGAAGGGGTCCACATATTCCATGCGGTCATTGACCGCGCCTGCATTCACAAAAACCCATAGATGCGGCACGGCGGCAGCGATGGTCCAAAGCCAATCAAAAAGGCTTGGGCGGTTTTGTGGCGAGTGTTTCTGAAACGCCGGATACATCAGAAAAAGCGGCGGCGTGAAGACCAGCAGATGCAGGCTTCGCATTTCGATCGGCTCCGGAAATCCGAAGCCGCCGAAATAAAGATGCAGCGCCGCCCATCCCGCCATCCAAAGCGCGATGGCGCTTTTCAGCCACCCATCAAGCGCGCGCATGGCGTGCCTTTCTTATCTGCACGCGCAGTAGTGTGATCAGGCCGGCGGATTGACGCCGGCTTCGCGGAAGGCGCGCACCGCACCACCCGCCAGCGGCACACCGCGATAGGCAACGGATGCCGTTGGGTTCCAGGCGCCCATGCTGGCATGGATGGTAATCAGCCTTTGCCCGCGGTTGCGGATCAGCGTGCGGGTGATCTTATAGGTTACATCATCCGGCACGCTTTCATGCACCAGGATCACGCTATCCATCAGCGTTACCGGCACATCGCCGGTCATAAGCGTGGGATAGGTCGCGCCGGGCAGAACGCCCTGCGCATAGGCATATTCCTTTTGCAAATGGTCACGCACATCCTGCGGGAAGGCGACCATGGCGCCGCCGCGTCGGCCTTGGGCGATTTCGGTGAAAATCGCCGCAGGGTGTGCGAGTGCGGCGTAAAGATAATCCACCTGGCCATCATTATAGGCCGAGGCGATATCGGCGTAGGAACCAGTAAGGTAACGCCCGCCATCAGCCCTGATCTTGTCCGGGCTGGTGCCGAGGAATTTCAGGATGCGCTGCAGCGTCATTTCATCCGTGCTGCTCCGCTGCGGGGCCGCGATTTTCAGGCCGCGCTGCGTCAGGATGGCGCGCATATCCTCAGGCCCCGCGCCCTTGTGGCGCAGGAAGTGGTGTTCCGTCGGCGAATAGCCGGTGCCAAGGCAGCGCAGCTTGTCGTGCTTGGCACTATAGGGCTCGATCCCCTGCACGGCAGAAGCCGAGAAAGCATCAATCCCCCAGCCGATCTGGGATTGGTTGTTGTTGATGCGCGTGGAATTGGCGAGCCCCCCGCCTGGTACCACGCGGATTTGCAGATCAGGGTTTTCTTCCCGGATCAGCGAAGAAAGCCCCGCCGCCATGGTGTACCAACCACCACCGACGGACCCCGCCACCCATTCAATCGTGGTTTGCGCCGAAGCGGTGCGGATGAAGGGGGTGGCAAGCCCAGCGCCAAGCAGCAGGCGGCGTGAGGTCAGAAGCGTCATGATGATCTCTCCCTGGTTTGATGGCGGAGTCCGGCCATAGGGGCGTTTCGCGCGCGGCGCGATGGCCTTGGGCCGGGTTCCTTGAATCTCGGGTGAAGGCTCGCATGCGTGCGCGGGGCTAGGCAAGCGCCAAATTCTTGCTGAAACGCTGGGCAGCTTCGTCCCCACGGCGCGGTTTCCTCGGGCGTGGCGCAATTCAAGGCTTGCGATTCCGGGGCAAAAAGACCAAGATTTCAATCTAAGAAGGGTCGGTAGCGTCCCGCAAAAGGAGGCCCTCGGCCATGACAGTTTCAGCAGTTCTGCGGCAGAAGGGTAACGCCGCCATTTCAGTGACGCCCGAAGCCCCAGTGCTTGAAATTGCCAGCATCATGGCGGCGCGCCGCATTGGCGCCGTGCTGATCGTGACCGCTTCCGGTCAGGTCGCTGGCATTCTCAGTGAACGTGACATCGTGAAGGCGGTGGCGGATCGGGGGAATGGCATCAGCAGCATGGCCGCTGAGGAACTGATGACGCGCGATGTCATCATGATCGGCCCCGATACCCCGGTGGAAGCCGCGCTTGAAATCATGGACCAGGGCTATTTCCGCCATTTGCCGGTCTGCGACACGGATGGGTCCTTGCTTGGCATTGTCAGCATCCGTGACCTGGTGAAGTTCCGCTTCGCCAAGCAGGATCATGATGTTGAAGCGCTGAAGGCCTATGTGACGCGGAGCTTCATGCACTGAGTTGGAGCGAGGCGCTTTAGCACGCCTCGGCCGTAAAGCGCCGCGTCGGCGCAGTGATTTCAGCCTGCGCCGCAACTACCTGCAATTCCCGCGCGCCGGCCGCGAGCGTCTGGCTCAGCAGGCCGAAAATGCTGGAAGCAGCCGCTTCCAGCGCTGGCGCCACCGCGCCGCTTTTCAGGCGATGAAACAGGAAAAGCGCGGCAATGGCGTCACCTGCGCCATTCACCGATAGCGGCAGCATGGGCGTGCGCAGCCGCCAGAACCCGCCGCCCTCAGCCGCGAGCATTTCAATCTCATCAGCCCCGGTCGCGTCAGTGCGGAGCGAGGTCAGCAGCACAATACGCGGCCCCTTGGCTTGCAGCGCGGTGATGGCGGCTTTGGCTGTATCCAGGCTGGTGATGGCCTGTCCGGTCAGCCATTCCAATTCGAATTGATTAGGGGTTGCGATATCCGCCGCCGGCAGCGCCTGGTCGCGCAGGAATTCCGGAATGCCGGGGCGCACAAAAACGCCGCGCCCCGTATCGCCAATCACCGGATCGCAGCACCAAAGCGCCTTGGGGTTGGCCGCTTTCACCAAAAGCGCCGCATCGCGCACCGCCGCACCGATCTCGGCCGAGCCCAAATAGCCCGAAACCACGGCATCGCAGCGGGGCAGCACGCCGCGTTCTTCAATGCCCGCCACGCATTCCCGGATCAAATCAGCGCCAAAAACCTGGCCGCGCCAGGCGCCATAGCCGGTGTGGTTGGAGAATTGTACCGTATGCACCCCCCAGACCTCCGCCCCCAGGCGCTGAAGCGGGAACATGGCGCTGGCATTGCCGACATGGCCGTAGGCGACCCAGGATTGGATGGAGAGGATATTGAGGCTCACGCGCGCCGGACCTTGCTGGGGTGTGGACGATCCCTGTCGCCCGTAGCGCGGCTTGGGTCAATCGCTAGTGGTCTGATCGCTGCTGTCGGTTCCCGGCAGCAGCGTGAATCGGCCCACCAAACATATGGCTAGTGGTGCGCCCGGGGTATCTTCGGACGGGAGAGGTCAACATGACCCGCACCACTAGCTTGCATGGGCGGTGCTGATCCCCTATAGCGCCCGCTCCCTGGCAGCCGGTCGGCATCGGCGGCCCATTTTTTGTGAGCATGTGCCATGAAGTCCGACATCCATCCCGCTTATCATGAGATCAACATCATCATGACCGATGGGACCGAGTATAAGACCCGTTCCTGCTACGGCAAGCCGGGCGATACCATCCGCTTGGACATTGATCCGAAGTCACACCCGGCCTGGACCGGCCAGCAGCGTATCATTGATACGGGCGGCCAGATTGCAAAGTTCAACAAGCGCTTCGCCGGCATTGGCGCGCGCAAGTAGGCTGATGGGCGCTGGGCCGTAAGCCTCGGCCCTTTTTCATAAGCTGGATTTTTTAGCCCGCAGCCCTTGATTGGCTGGCGGGCTATTTCCATTTACACCTTGCTAAGGGGCGCCATTCGGGCCCCTGGCGCGAACCGAACCTTTTGCTGCCCAGATGGGGGCTTTGGGGAATGGCTTCGCCGGCCTCAACGGACCTTGCTTTGCAAAGGAGTGTCCCTGCTATGAACGCTACTGATTTTTCCCCCCTTTTCCGTACCGCCATTGGCTTTGATCGCCTGGCGCGGTTGATGGATACGGCCCGGACTGGTGCCGATGCCGGGGGTTACCCGCCCTACAATATCGAAAAGACCACCGATGACAGCTATGTGCTGACCATGGCCGTGGCTGGGTTTGCCGAGGCAGATCTGGAAATCACCGCCCATCAGAACACGCTGACGGTGGTTGGGCGCGCTCAGCCCACGCCAGAAGAAACCCGCCGATTCCTGCATCGCGGCATCGCCGGCCGTGGTTTTGAACGCCGCTTTGTGCTGGCCGATCACATTGTGGTGAGCGGTGCCAAGCTTGAGAACGGGCTGTTGCACATCGCGCTTCGCCATGAAGTGCCGGAAGCGCTGAAGCCGCGGCAGATTCCGGTACAGGCCAGCCGCCCGGCTGCGCTTATGGAAGCGCCTGCCCAGGCTGCTTGAGCCTGACTGTCCCGCCTAAACATAAGTAGCCCAGAAAAGGGATCGCCCCGGCATTGCTGCCGGGGCGAAGAACCTTCAGTGGAAAACCACTTTACCGTAGCTTCCCTACCGACTCCCATTTTCAAGGTGACAAAATCCGTCACCTTCTGTCAATCTTTTTCTTCGGGAATGGATTGGGGGAAAACGGTGAAAAGCCTGGGTATTGATCTTGGTATTGCGTCCTGCGGTTGGGCGCTGATCGAAACTGATGTGGCGCAGGGGCAGATCATTGCCTGTGGCGCCCGGACCTTCGACGCGCCAGAAACCGATAAGGAAAGAACCCCTACCAACCAGCTTCGCCGCCAATTTCGCGGAATGCGCCGCGTGATGCGCCGCCGCCGCCAGCGCATGGCGCAGTTGCGGATCCTTTTCCAAGAAAATGGACTTTTGAGCGATGCGAAGCGCGATGCGCTGCGCTTTCCAGGGCTTGACCCCTGGCAGCTTCGGGTGGCCGCGCTGGATAGAAGACTGACGCCCGAGGAATTGGCGGTGACGCTTGGGCATATCGCGCGCCATCGCGGTTTTCGGTCCAATAAGAAAAACCAGGGCAATGAGGCCGGTGATGATGGCAGGGTACTGAAGGCCGCCGCAGCCAATCAGGAAATACTGTCCAAATATCGCAGTGTCGCGGAAATGTTCGACAAGGATGACCGCTTCGCCAGACGGAAGCGCAACCGCGACGGGGAATACACGCAATCAGTCAATCGCATTGATCTGGAACATGAAGCGCGGCTGATTTTCAGCAGGCAGCGCGCCTTGGGCAGCGCCCATGCCGATGCCCATTTGCAGGAAAAGTTTGCTGAACTCGCTTTCAATCAAAATCCCTTGACGGACAGTGAAGATAAGGTTGGCTTCTGCCCCTTTGAAAAGAAGGAACGGCGCGCGGCCAAGCGTGCCTATAGTTTTGAGGTTTTTCGCTTTCTGTCGCGGCTGAATGCATTTCGCATCGGCGATGCGCGCCAGGAAAGGGCGCTGACGGAAGCCGAACTTGCCGCGGCCATGGAAGGCTTCGGCAGCCAGCGCGGTATGACCTTCGCGCGCCTGCGCAAGCTCATTGGCTTGCCTGATAGTGAAGCCTTCCGCGATGTGCCGCGTGATGAGGAAGGTGGCCGAGATGTGGTGAACCGTAGCGCGGGCAATGGCTGCATGCAGGGCTCCTCTATTTTGCGCGCCGCGCTTGGGGAGCATAATTGGAAAACGCTGTTGCAGCGGCCTGAAAAGCTAGATGAGATCGCCTTCATCATCACCTTTCGCGCGACAGCGGAAAGTATCGAAAAGGGGCTTTTCGAAGCGGGGCTCGATCCGGATATGCTGCATGCGATCATGGCGGCGGTTGAAAAGGGCGCTTTTGCTTCTTTCACCGGTGCCGGCCATGTTTCTGCCAAGGCGTGCCGCGCGATTATTCCCGGTTTGCAGCGTGGCTTGGTGTATTCGGAAGCGTGTGCGGCGGCTGACTATGACCATGCGGCGCGGCCTGTTACGGAAATTGCCTCCATCAATAATCCCGTCGCACGGCGCGCCCTGGGTGAAGCGCTGAAGCAAGTGAAGGCCATCATTGCCGTACATGGCAAGCCGGACCGCATTCATATTGAAATGGCGCGCGATGTCGGCAAAAGCAAGGAAGAGCGAGACAAAATCACGAGCGGCTTGGATAAGCGTAACAAGGAACGCGACAAGCTGCGCGCCAGCTTCGCTGAAACCGTGGGGGGCGAGCCTTCGGGCGCGGAAGACATGCTGCGCTTTGAGTTATGGACTGAACAAAAAGGGCGCTGCCTTTATACGGATCAGGCGATTCCCCCCAGCGCCATTCGCGCCAAGGACAATAGCGTTCAGGTGGATCATATTCTGCCCTGGTCGCGCTTTGGCGATGACAGTTTCATCAACAAGACGCTGTGTTTCGCGAAGGCCAATCAGGAAAAGAAAGGCCGCACGCCCTTTGAATGGCTAAAGGATGATCCCAAGCGTTGGGCGGAATTTGTCGCCTGCGTCGAAAACAACAAGGGCATGAAGGGGCGGAAGAAGCGCAATTACCTGCTCCGCGATGCAGCGGCGGTTGAGGAAAAATTCCGGTCCCGCAATTTGAATGATACGCGCTATGCCTGCCGCATTCTGATGGAGCATCTGGCGCGGCTCTATCCCGATGACAAGCGCTATGTCCTCTCGCGACCCGGAGCCTTGACCGACAGGTTGCGGCGCGGCTGGGGCTTGCAGGATTTGAAGAAGGTGCTGGAACCGGATGGGGAGAAGCGGAAGCATGATGACCGCCATCATGCCTTGGATGCGATTATTGTCGCGGCCACATCCGAATCAGCGCTGCAATTGCTGACGCGCGCCTTCAAGGAATCGGAAGATCGCGGATCGCATCGGGATTTCGCGGATTTCCCGCCGCCCTGGCCCGGATTTATTGACGATGTGCGGCGCCATTTCCGGGAAATTCTGGTCAGCCGCGCGGAACGCGGGCGGGCGCGGGGTGAAGCCCATGCCGCGACCATCAGCCAGTTGAAGCAAACCGATGATGGGCCGGTGATTTATGAACGCAAGGCGGTGGATAAGCTGACGCTCAAGGATTTGGAACGGGTAAAAGACCCGGATCGCAATGCGGCGTTAATCGCTGCACTGCGCGCCTGGATTGAGGCCGGTAAGCTGAAAAGCACACCACCGCTTTCACCAAAGGGCGACCCGATTCGGAAAATCCGCCTGATCACCACGGATAAGCCTGCGGTGGCGGTGCGCGGCGGTAATGCTGAACGCGGGGAAATGGTGCGGGTGGATGTTTTCCGCAAAGCCAATAAGCGCGGTGTCTTCGAATATTTCCTGGTGCCGATCTATCCGCATCAGGTGGCGGACGAAAAGGAATGGCCAGCACCACCGAATAGGGCGGCGCGGGCATACACACCTGAAGGGGAATGGCCAGCAATCACAAATGATTTCGAGTTTCTGTTTTCCTTGTCCCAGCGATCATTCGTGGAAGTCGAGAAAACTGATGGCACCGTCATTACGGGATATTTCACAGGAATGAACCGCGCGACCGCTAGCATTGCAATCAGTGTGCCCCACTCAACGAAGAAACCGCTAGACGGGATAGGTGTTCAGCGCCTCAAGCGTTTCGAAAAATATCGTGTTGATCGTCTTGGTAAGCTGTCGTCAGTGCCCAAGGAAACACGTACATGGCATGGCGTGGTCTGCACCTGACCCAGCCAGCGCGCTTGGCGCTGGCCGATGGGCAAATCCTGATCGGGCGGGATGATGGGGAAATTCGGCTGCCGTTGGAAGACATCGCCTATATGGTGATTGATACACCGCAGGCGAACCTTTCTGTGCCGCTTTTGACCGCCTGCATGGAAGCGGGAGTGGCCGTGATCATCACCGATCCCAAGCATTTGCCTTCAGGGGTCATGCTGCCGTTTCACCGGCATTTTCGCCAAGGCGGCATGGCGCGCTTGCAGGTGGACCAGACCGAACCCTTCCGTAAGCGCTTGTGGCAGACCGTGGTGCGCACCAAGATCGAAAATCAAGGCGCTGTCCTGAAGGTGTTGGGGCGGGCGGATTCCGGCCCGCTTGCCGCCATGGCGCGGTTGGTCGGTTCGGGCGACCCGGAAAATGTGGAAGCGCGCGCGGCGCGCGCCTATTGGTCCCGGCTATGGTCCAATTTCCGGCGCGAAGATGAAGCAGATTTGCGGAATGCGCTGCTGAATTACGGCTATGCTGTACTGCGGGCCTGTGTGGCGCGCGCGCTGGTGGGTGTGGGCTTCCTGCCGGCCTTCGGCATTCACCATGCCAGCGTGACTAATGCGTTTAACTTGGCTGATGACATGCTGGAACCCTTCCGTCCCTTCATTGACTTGCTGGCGTGGCGGCACCTGGGCGGAGTGGATGAGGCGCGGGCAATGAGCCTGGAAGATCGCCAAGCCATGGCCGGCGCCATGATGGAAAATGCGGCCATGGGCGAAGATGAAGTGACCTTACTGGTCGCGGCGGAACGCCTGGCGGCTTCCCTGGCCCGCGCCATGGAAGAAAGGCGGCCAGAAGCCTTGCTGCTGCCGCGCCTTGTGACCTGAGTTCTGCCTGATGCGCGCGGAGGAGGTGCGGATCTTGTGGCTTTTCGTATTCTTCGATTTGCCTGTCGGCACCAAGGCAGAACGCCGTGTGGCAACCCGGTTTCGCAACTTCCTGAAGGATGATGGCTATATGATGTTGCAGTTTTCCGTCTACGCCAGGGTCTGCCGGGGGGAAGAAGCTGTGGAAAAACACGTGCAGCGCGTAACGGGGAACCTGCCTTCCAAGGGCAGTGTCCGGGCGCTGCAGGTAACGGACCGACAATATGACAGGATGCGTTTGCTATTGGGGACAGCGAAAAACAGTGAAAAAACCGGCGCAAAACAGATGGTCTTGCTCTGATTTTCGCCAAAGAATGGGCGAAAATCAGAGTGATTTCAGTGTTTTATCGCCGAGGGAGCCTACACGATGGGAGTCGGTAGGGAAACCACGGCAGAATCAGCTTGACTTTTTGGC
>JAPLOJ010000322.1 GCA_026400795.1 Alphaproteobacteria bacterium | reverse complement strand
GGGACGGTAATCGGGCGGCAATGTCACTAACATATCTTCTTCTTCCCCCGCCTTGCACAACCGCCGAGGTGATTTCTTTACTGCAACCTGTCTCGTCGGACTGACAGGCTTCTATACTGGCTTGCCCGGGGGCGCCAGGGGGCGTTTCAAGACAAATATCTGACAAAAGCCGATTTCAGCTTTCCAGGCCGCGCCGGGCCAATTCCAGCCGGGCGCGCAGCGCAATCGCCTCAACCGCCTCAGCCAGGCCCGGATCGGCGGGTTTTTCGCCCTCGGTCAGCCGGGCAAGTTCCTTTAGCCGCGCGGGATCGGCGCGGCCTGCCAGCTATTCCAATTGAAGGGCCTTCAATTCCTTGAGCATATCCTCACCACGGCGGAAGGCGCGGGCATTGCGTTCCTTGGCCGGGCCCAATTCCTGGACAGCCAAAAGCCCCATGGCGGTGGCCGCTGAAACCCCCGTGCTGGCATTGGCTTCGCGCGATTCCTCGGCGCCCCCGCTGACACGAAAGCCGCCCGAGGCGCCGCGCGTTGACCGCGCCCCCGGCACATTGGTGCCGCCTGTTACGCCTCTGATAACGACCATCTGACCTCCTTCTTCCGCCTGTCCCGGCAGGCTCAGCCGGGACCCGGCAGGTTTTGCCGCCACGACTCGGCGAAGATACCGCCAAACCCTGGCACGGGCCTTGCGCTGAGCCCTGGCAGACCGCCGCCCGTGATCGGGGTGGCTGCCGGAGACAGAACTTGAACCGTATAGCGCAAGCGCTCGCAAAAATCTTCACCGCCCTGGCATTGGCGGCCTGTTTCATTGCGCCGCCCGCCGCAGCACAAATCCGCATTAAGGATATAGTGGATATGGAGGGCGTGCGCGACAACCAGCTTGTCGGCTACGGCTTGGTCATTGGCCTGAACGGTACCGGTGATCGCCTCAAAAGCGCGGTCTTTACCCGCCAATCCCTGGTCGGGATGTTGGAACGCCTGGGCGTCAATACGCGCGATTTTGAACGCCAATTGGATACCAAGAATGTTGCCGCTGTGATGGTGACGGCAAATTTACCCGCCTTCGCCCGGCCTGGTAGCCGGATTGACGTGGCGGTCTCCGCCCTTGGCGATGCCACCAACCTGACCGGTGGCACCCTGTTGGTGACCCCGCTGCTTGGCGCGGATGGGGAAGTCTATGCCGTGGCGCAAGGTGCCCTCGCTACCGGCGCCATTGCCGCGCGCGGTGCCGCGGGTTCCGTGACGCGTGGCGTGCCCACCGCGGGGCGCATTTCCAATGGCGCGATTGTGGAACGCGAAGTGCCGTTCACACTGACCAATCGCGACCGTGTGCGTCTTGCCTTGCGCAACCCTGACCTGACAACGGCACGGCGCATTGCAGCCGCCATCAATGGGGCATCACGCGGAAATGTGGCGACCGTTACCGACCCGCGCACTGTTTCCGTGGCGCTCAATGGGCGTGATCCGGTTGCTTTCCTGACTGATATCGAAAGGCTGCGCGTTGTGCCCGACCAGATCGCCCGTGTGGTCATTGATGAGGCGACGGGTACGATTGTGATGGGTGACGCGGTGCGGGTTTCCACAGTGGCCATCGCGCAGGGCAATCTGACCATCCGCATCACCGAAACCCCGCAAGTCAGCCAGCCCAATGCTTTTGGACAGGGTCAGACCCAGGTGGTGCCGCGCACCGGTATTGAGGTTGAAGACCAATCGGATCGGCGCATGGGCGTTCTGCCTGAAGCGGTCACGCTCCAGGAATTGGTGCGCGGCTTGAACAGCTTGGGTGTTGGCCCGCGTGACATGATTTCCATCCTGCAAGCCATCAAGGCGGCAGGCGCCCTGCAAGCCGATCTGGAGCTGCGCTGATGCTTGACGCTACCAACCTTGCCGCGCCGCCGCAGCGCGCCATTCGCCCGCCCAATGCGGGTGCCGGCTCGGATGCCAGTCTGCGCAAATCCGCGCGGGATTTTGAAGCCCAGGCCTTGGGTTTTCTGCTGCAGCCGATCTTTGCCACGGTGGATAATTCCAAATCCGCCTTCGGAGGCGGTGCCGCGGAAGCTCAGTGGCGCCCGATGCTCGTGGAAGCCTTCGCGGCTTCTGCCGTGCGTGCCGGCGGCGTTGGCATTGCCGATGTCGTGTATCGCGAATTGCTCCGCCAAAAAAACGGAGCACAAACCCCCAATATGGGAGAGGCCCAATCATGATGGATGCGCTACTGATTGCCGGCAAAAGGCTGGCTAATGCTCTGCGTGCGGAGAATGAGGCGCTGGCGAAGCTTGATCTTTCGCTCGCGGCCAAACTGGCCGAGAGCAAGATCGCCGCGACCGATGCCTTTGCCCAGGCCTATGCGGCTCAGGCCAAGCATGGCGCGCGCCCCGATGGTGCGATGCGCGAAGAAGCGCAGATGCTGACCAAACAACTGGAAAATCTGGGCAGCGAGAACCGCAAATTGTTGGAGCGCGCGATTTCCTTGCAGTCACGCGTGATCGAAACCATCGCGACCGCTGCGCTGCCGCGCGTGGCTAATCCGGGCTATGGGCCTCGGGGCTACCAGACCCCACCGCGCCAGACCCCTGCTTTTGCGGTGGCGGCACGAGCCTGATAAAAAAGCGCCCGGTCAACCTGCCGGGCGCTTTTCTTGAATTCCGGCATTGCGCCTGAGATTAGCCCAGGTGCTTAGGTCGCGTGCTTGTTCAGCGGCAGGCCGTGACCATGATTTCCACCAGATGGCGCGGGTCGGCCATATTGGCTTCAACGCAAGCACGCGCCGGGGCGCCGCCGGCCGGCAGCCAGGCAGTCCAAAGCTCATTCATCGCGCCGCGGTCGCGGATGTCCTTCAGCCAAATCTGCGCGGACAGCATGCGGGTCTTGTCCGTGCCATTGGCTTCCAGCGCGGCATCAATCTTGGCGATCACTTCGGCCGTCTGGCCCTTGATGTCCTTGGAGAGGTCATCAGCCGTGAGCCCCGCAAGGAACACGAAATTATGATATTCGACTGAGGATGAAAGG
>JAPLOJ010000047.1 GCA_026400795.1 Alphaproteobacteria bacterium | reverse complement strand
TCGGTCACCAGTGCCCTGCGCGTCATGGGCGCTACGGAAAACTATTCAATTTTGCAGTCAATGGCACAAGAACTGGGCTTTGTGGTCCTACCCATGGCCGTTGGCCCGATACAAGAACCCCATGCATCATTTCTGGCATCATTGTTCAAGGACGTAAGCGATGGTGTGAATGCACTCGCGCAGTCATTGGCGGACGGCAAGGTCACCCAGTGGGAGATGATGAACGTGCACAAGGAGGTTGATGGGGCGATCATGAAGCTCCTGGAAGCCAAACAATTGGCCCAGCGGCTTCACGATGACAGCAAGAAATAGCCGCAAATTTCCTCTATGTAATTGATTTATCTATTTTTTTACCAACCGCATGCATACGGCTAAGGCGCTTGGGGCTTTCCCGGGCTGCTAGGCTTTCCCCACTCAAGCCTTCTGGGGGGTGAGGGTCATTCAGCCCCGCGCCGCCACCACCGCCAATATCGCCTGCGCCGCTGCCGCCTGGCTGGGTTCAATCACCGGCACGCCGCAGGCATCTTCGGCCGCTGCCCGGTGATGCGCCATGCCGGCGCAACCCAGGATCACCGCCTCCGCCCCCAAGGCCACCAATTCCCGCGCCACTTGGGCGATGCGCGCGCGGGGGGCAACGGGGTCTGTCAAAACCTCCATATCCAGATTGAGCGCGATGGAGGCCACCATCCGGGCCTCCACCCCCATGCTTTGCAAAACCCGGCGCTGGCGCGGCTTGGATTTGTCGGTGAAGGCGATCATGCCGAAATTCTCGCCACGGTTGAGCGCGGCGGCGATGGAACAACGCAAGGGGCCGAAAACGGGCTTGTCGGTCACCATCCGCACGGCCTCAATCGCCGGGTCGGAGACGCAGCCTATAATATAGGCGTCGGCGGCTTCGGCGGCGACGCGGCGGCAAAGGGGTTCGGCCACCGCATACCAGTCCCGCCAGGTAATGATGGCGGGCGGGCCTTCTTCCAGGCGGGTTACGTCAATCCGCGGCAGGCCGGGGGCGGCGAAGGGGGCAACAGCGGCGGCAATGCCCTGGGTGCAGCTTAGGCTGCAATTCGGGTTGATCAGCAGGATGCGTTCATTCATGCGGGGTATCCTGGGGGCAGCCAGGCGCGGTCGGCAAGCCATGCTTGATTGGGGCCGATTTCGGGCCTAACGCTGCGCTGCAACAGGCCGCGCCTAAGCGGCCCCGATTGGAACAAAAATGCGTTGGGAACCGGATCGCACGCCTCCTGCCCTGCCCTATCAGCCGCCTTGCACGCGGGATGGGCTGGTCCGAGGGTTGAAGGGGCTTTGCCCGGCCTGCGGCAAGGGCCGGCTTTTTGCGGGCTATCTGCGCGTGGCGGAGGTTTGCGAAAGCTGTAACGCGCCGCTTGGCCGGCTGCGCGCGGATGATGCGCCGCCCTATTTCACCATTATCATCGCGGGGCATGTGCTGGTGCCGCCCGTTTTGTGGATCGAAAAAGCCTATATGCCGCCGATCTGGCTGCATATGGTGGTGTGGCTGCCCCTGTTTACCATTATCTGCATTCTGCTGCTGCGGCCCATCAAGGGGGCGGTGATGGGCTGGATGATGCATCTGGGCATGACAGGGGATGAAGGCGGCGTGGTGCTGCGGGGCGGCAAGCCAGATGCCTGAACAGCGCCTGATCCGCGTTGAATTGCCCGAAGAAGCGCCGGCCCCTTCCGCTTATGCTGAGGCTGATCGGCGCCAGGCGATTACGGATCTGCTGCACCATAACCGTTTCGACCCTGAAGGCCTGCCGCGCGGGCCCTATGTGCTGGGGTTGGCGGTGCGGGAAGGCCGGCTGGTGTTTGATATCCGCAGTGAAGGGGGTGCGACGCTGCATGTGCTGGCGCTGGCCCTTGGCCCCTTCCGGCGGCTGATCAAGGACTATCACATGGTGGTGGAGGCGCATGAACAGGCCGTGGCCGAAAGCGGCCCGGAAAGCCGTGTGCAAGCCATAGATATGGGCCGGCGCGGCCTGCATAATGAAGGCGCTGAGCTATTGCGCGCGCGGCTGGCGGGGCGGGTTGCGCTGGATTTTGATACAGCGCGGCAGTTGTTCACGCTGGTTTGCGCGCTGCATCAAAGGATCTAAAGGCGGACGAAGTTCCCGCCATCGAGAAATTTGTAAGCTTTCTTCGTTGAATATCTCACGTTCCCGCCGCTATCGGGGTAAGTCATCAGTGTAACGCTGCTCGTGGACATAACGAAGAAAGTCTTCTCCAAAAGAAGTCATTTGTAAGTGTGTCCCATCGCTGTCTAAATGTAGACCCACTTTTCTGACCAAGCCAGCTCGCAACAAAAAATCTAGCCAAGACCCGAAAGATTCTTCTGTATAAAAAGCCGGATTATCGCTGACTATGGAGTTAAAATATTGACGAGCGTCCCCAACAGTAACCGAGCCTTTTTCATAGAGGCGACGCAGGCCCCTTAACTGACTCCCAAAGATAATCCTGTAAATCCTCTCGAAATGTAGTCCAAGTCGCGCTTCGGCAAGCAGCTTTATCAGGAAATCAACTTGCAGATCATCTGGAATTTCGGACTTTGTTCTTAAACCAAACAGTAGCAAGCGCTCGAGGTTTGCTTGCTCGACAGAGCGAGACATGCCCGGCAAATCTTTGAGCTTGATTTCCTCAAGGCTTTTTGGCGGCTCAGTATCTCCGCTACTGACAGATTGGATAGGCGCGCCTTGGGTTTCTTTTTCAACACCGAACGACGCCTCGTCGGAGTTTATGGTCCCTGTTTCAAGCATAACTTCCGGATGTTCGCGATTGCGCTCAATATCAGAGGCAACCCGCTTCTGTTCTTGCTGCAGTGGCTTGGGGTCGAAAGTTGCGCCTGACGGACCTGCCTCACGCACACGCCCCAAAAGATCACCTAAGTCCCTGCGAAACATGTACAAAATAAGTATCAAAGACAAAGGCCAGCTAATGCCTTTAAGCAATTCCACTAAGCCTAAAAACCAAGGCAACAAGTCTGCGGATAGGATAATCGACAATAAAACTATCACGAAAGCCATTATAGCAATCATGACGGCAAGCTTTCTTTGCTCGCACCAAGATTGCAGTTGCAATCGGTATTCTCTGAGTGATTGCAAGCTCATGGAATGCACCCCAATTCGCTCAAGAGAGAATTGTAATATGAAGAGCCAGTGAATGCCAGCCCTTGTTCGAGAGGCAAAACTTTTTCATGAGTGCGCTTCCAACCGGAATAGCCGCGACCGGTTAGCTTATTCATTTGCAAAGCAGGATGACAAATTATTGCGAATTGAAAACCGCGCAGTGAAGCCAACTTCGCGCCGAAGTCGTCCGGTATGCGCCACCATATAAGGCGCTTCATTCGGCCGATCAGGCAGCGCCCCAAGCCTCAGCAGATCGGGCCGAGCGCTGATCTCGGCGATCAGCCGCGCCATGGCGGCAATGCTGATCGGCGCGCCTGAGGCGATATTGACCGGCCCGGTAACCTGGCTGGTCGCCAGCGCGGTGATGGCGGCGGCGGCGTTTTGTGTGCTGATAAAATCCCGCACCGGGCGGCCAGAGGCGCATTGCGCTTCGCGGCCTTCACGCAGCGCGATCATGATGGAAGGCACCAACCGCGCGGGGTGTTCGCCCGGGCCGAACAAATGAAACAGCCGCGCCCAGGCAAAGCCGAAGTGTGCGCGAGCCTCGGCCATTTCGGCCAAGCGCCGCGCCAGCGCAGCCTTCGCCTCGCCGTAAGGTGTGGCGGGGGCGATGGGCCGTGTTTCCGGCCAGGGATAGGCGTCATCGCCGGCTTCGGTTGCGTATTCGGCGCAGGTGCCAAGGCCCACGAAGCGCCGCGCGCCGGCTTCCGCGGCATAGGCGGCAAGCGCGGTGGAGGCTTCCAGCCAATCGGTATTCTCGGGCGCGGTCCAGAAGCGCCCATGCGCGACATACCAGGCGGTATGGATGATGATGGCGGGGCGGAGATCCTCGATCAGGCGCCGCGCTTCATCCTGGCGCAGCAGATCAACGCCATGCGTGATGACACCAGCATTTTCCGGCAGTGCGCCGCGCGCCGTGATATGCGTCTCAAACCCGCGCGCCTGCAGCAGGCGCGGAATATGCTGGCCGATGAAGCCTGTCGCACCCGTGACGAGAACCCGTTCAGGCATGAAGCAATGGCCAGGCGTTATCGCGCTCAGAAATCACTTTTGGTTCTGCCGGCCAGGCAATGCCGAAGGCGGGGTCATTCCAGCGCACGCCACGCGCCAGCGCTGGCGCATAGGGTGTGTCAATCAAATATTCCACGACCGCATCATCCGTTAGGCTAAGGAAGCCATGCGCAATGCCGCGTGGGACAAACACCGCATTGGCAGCCTTGCTATCAAGCGTTACGGCGACATGGTGCAGATAGCTTGGCTGATCGGGGCGCATATCCAACAGCACATCAAATACCGCACCGCGCACGCAGCGGATGAGTTTCTGTTCTTCGGCCGGCGCGATCTGAAAATGCATCCCGCGCAAAGTGTGCTTCAGCGTGTTCTCCGAAAGGCTTGCCTGGATCGGCGTGAAATCAATCCCCGCGGCCGCAAAGCTTTCCTGGCACCAGCTTCGCATGAAGGCACCGCGTTCATCCCGCGCGCGGGAGGCTTCAATGCTGATGATGCCCGGGATGGTGGTGGCGTTGAAAATCACAACGCGCAGACCTCAGCCGCCTTGTCGTAGAATGCCTTGCCAAAGCGCGTGGGTTGGCCAAGCGGCATGGCGCGGATCATGTCGCGCAGTCCGTGGCGGAGTACGCGCCGGCGCGGCGCATCGGCGGCCAATTCAGCGGCCTTTTCAATGTAATCTTCAACGCTGAAGACGGCGAGATCGCCAATGCCGGCATTGGACAGGTTGGAATAGGAAAGCCGCTCGGCAAAGCCTGGACCCACCAGCGATATGCAAGGCACACCCATCCAGATGCTTTCGCAGGTCGTGGTGCCGCCCACATGCGGCAGCGTATCCAGCGAAATATCCATCTTGTTGTAATGCGGCAAATGCTTGCCACGAACACCAACAAATTCGATTCTGTCAGGGTCCACATTGCGCGCGGCAAAGGCAGCGCGGGTATTTTCCAAAAAGGATGGCCCGCCCGCTTCGGGGCGGATGAAAATGAAGCGCGAATTGGGCACGCGCCGCAGCACCGCGGCCCAGGTATCAATACAAAGCGTGGTGTATTTGTAAGGGTTGTTTGCCGTGCCGAAAGTAATGAAGCCGCGCCGATCTTCCGGTATTTCCAGATCAATCGGCACTTCGTAAAAGCCAAGCCGCCCGCCAATGGTCACCCAGGTTTCCGGCAATTCGAATGGCTTTTCAATCAAAAGCCGAGGGTCTTCCGGTTTGATGTAGGGATCAACCAGGATGTAATCTATCGTCTCGAGCCCTGCCGAATGCGGATAGCCGAGCCAACTGCCGCCAAGCCGCGCTGGGCGGTAGGCCATGACTTCCAACTTGTTCATGGCCGTGCTGCCGCCCAATTCAAACAGCAAGTCCAGATTATCCTTGGCGATATCCGCCGCCACCTGATCATCCGGCCGATGCGGCCACCAGCGGAATTGCGTTGATTTTTGCAACTCCGCCTGAATGACATCGCGCTCCCCTTCATAGAAGGAATAGCAGAAAACTTCGAAGCGGTCGCGATCAAACTCCTCGAGCAAGGGCATGCAGAAATAGGTGACCGGGTGGTTGCGCAAATCGCTCGACAGAAAGCCGATGCGCCATTTGCGCGGCATATGCAGCGCGGGGGCAGCCGGCAGGGGTTTTATGCGCCGCTGCACATTGCGCCCCCAATTGCGATGCCATTCCACAAGCGCGATGCGTTCTTCCAAGCTATGCACCTGGCCCAATTCGTAATGCACGGAAGAATGGCGCCCGTCCGCCTGCCAAATTGGCAGCAGCGAAGGGATGGGACCGGTAGCTTCCAAATTCTCGAGGTCCATCACGCGCTGAAAAACAGTACGCAATGACCGCGAACTGCGCGCAACCTGGTCGGGATGGCGGTGCATGAAGTCAAGCGAAAGGCGATAGCTTTCTTCCAAATGCGCCGCCTCACTATCGTAGCGGCTGCGTGAGAGGCTTTCGATATAGGCCGATTGAATCTCAGATGCTTCCGGGTTCGCTTCATGCGCGCGCTTCAGCGCCTCATTCGCCAAGCGCCGATCACCATCGCCCGCCATGCGGGAGAGGAAAAGATTGGCCTGCCGTTCCCCAGGGTCTTCGGCCAGAATGCCATCAATCACCGCACGGGATTCATCGCGGCGGCCAAGACGCAACAGCATGCGTGCATGCATCACATCAAGCGATCGGTCCCCGACATGAAACTTGCGCGCGCGCGCCACCACCGGCACCGCGCCTTCGATATCGCCGGCGTCTATCAGCAGCCCCATCAGGTCATTCAGCGTATTGCGGTCCTTCGGCTGAAATTCGAAGGCTTTTTCAAAACTCGCTCGCGCGCCGGTCATGTCACCCGTGACACGCTGCACGCGCCCCAGCAGGCGCCACAATTCACCATTGCGCGGATCAAGGCGCACACCTTCCCGGAAGGTTTCCACCGCGGCGGCGAAATTGCCGCGCGCTTCTTCGACATTGCCGAGATTCTGCCAGGGAGAGGCGCTTTTAGGGTCAAGCCGCTGGGCGTTTTTCAACATCGCCGCCGCTTCATCAAAACGCCCAGCGCGCTTCAGCATCACGCCCAAAAGATTGGCCAAGGCGAAATCCTTGGGCTTTCGCGCCTGGACGGGCGCGACAAGTTCCGCCGCTTCCTTGTGCCGGCCAAGGGTGGAAAGCGCGATGGCATAAGGCGTGCAAATCGGCCCTGTCGGCGCGCCAAGCGCCACAGCCTTGGCGAATGCCTCCACGGCGTCCTTAGGGCGGGCGCTATTGGCCAGAATGCCGCCCAATTGCTGCCAGGCGGCCTGATCCTCGGGCTTGGCGGCCAGGCGGGCGCGCACATCCTGCTCAAGCCGCCCCAAATCGGTGGGGCTAGCGGGTTTGGCCTTGGCGGGCAGGCCAGATCGAGGCGGCTTGGCTGAGCGATTCGGTTTGCGCATCAGGCGCTTTGCTTTCCTAATGAAGAGCTTTGCAGGGCGTCCATGGAATATCACCCGTGACCCCCGTAAGACAAATCAGCAGCTTCCAGGCGACTCGACGGCTGCGTTGTTTCCCGGCCCGCACCCCGTTATGGTCGCGGCGAATAAGGGAACAAGACATGAACGATCTATTTGGTCGCGGCGGTCCTCGGAAGGGGGAGGCTAGGCAGCAGGAAGGCTATTCCGCCAAGGACATCGAAGTGCTGGAGGGGTTGGAGCCCGTCCGGCGTCGCCCCGGCATGTATATCGGCGGCACGGATGAAAACGCACTGCATCATCTGGCGTCAGAGATCATTGATAACGCGATGGATGAGGCCGTAGCCGGCCATGCCGACCGCATAGAAGTAACGCTGGAAGCCGATAATTGGCTGGTGGTGCGCGATAATGGCCGCGGCATTCCGGTGGACCCGCACCCGAAATTCCCGAAGCTCAGCGCGCTGGAAGTCATCCTGACCACGCTGCATTCGGGGGGCAAATTCTCCGGCAAGGCCTATGACACTTCGGGCGGGCTGCATGGCGTCGGCTCATCGGTCGTGAATGCGCTGTCTGAGCGGATGGAGGTGGAGGTCGCGCGCGACCGCACCCTGTTCACCCAGGTCTATTCGCGCGGCAAGGCGATTACGAAGCTCAAGGATGCGGGCCCGGTGCAGAACCGCCGCGGCACGACCATTCGCTTCAAGCCAGACCCGGAGATTTTCGCCAAGCAAACCTTCCGCCCGGAACGGCTGTATCGTTTCTGCCGGTCCAAGGCGTATTTGTATCGCGGTGTTGAAATCCGCTGGGCTTGCGACCCCGCGCTGATCAAGGATGAAACGCCCGCGCAAGCCGTGCTGCATTTTCCTGGTGGGCTTTCTGACTTTCTAACCGCCGCTTTGGAAGGGCGCCCCACCGTGGTGCCCGCTGCCTGGTCGGGGGATGCTGAATTCCCTGAAGGCGCAGGGCGGGTTGAATGGGCGGCAAGCTGGGTGGAACGGGGTGATGGGTTTCTCAACACCTATGCCAATACCATCCCAACGCCGCAGGGCGGCACGCATGAAGCCGGCTTCCGTGCTGCATTGGTCAAGGGTTTGCGCGCCTATGGTGAACTCAAGAAGGAAAAGCGCGCGGCCAATGTGACGGCGGAAGATTTGCTCGGCCCCATCGCGGCGATGCTATCCGTCTTCATCCGCGAACCGCAATTCCAGGGCCAGACCAAGGATCGGCTGACCAGCCCAGAAGCCGCGCGCCTGGTTGAAATGGCCTTGCGCGATCATTTCGATCATTGGCTGACGGGCGACCCCGCGATGGCGGATAACCTGCTCGCCTTCGCCATTGAACGGGCCGAGGATAGGCTACGTCGGCGCGCCGAGAAAGACACGCCGCGCAAGACCGCGACGCGGAAGCTCCGCCTGCCTGGCAAGCTTTCCGATTGCGCGCGCGAAAGTGCCGAGGGCACGGAACTTTTCCTGGTGGAGGGCGATTCCGCCGGCGGTTCCGCCAAACAGGCACGAGACCGTGAGACTCAGGCCGTATTGCCGCTGCGCGGCAAAATCCTGAACGTCGCCAGCGCCAGCGTGGAAAAGCTTCGGCAAAATCAGGAATTAAAGGATCTGATCGAAGCCCTCGGTTGTGGCGTCGGGGATCGGTTTGACATTGCCAAGCTACGCTATGGGCGCGTTGTGATCATGACGGATGCGGATGTGGATGGCGCGCATATCGCCGCCCTGCTGCTGACTTTCTTCTATCGCGAATTGCCCGAATTGGTGCGCCAAGGCCGCGTGTTTTTGGCGCAGCCACCGCTTTATCGCCTGCAGGCGGGCGGTGTTTCAGTTTATGCGATGGATGATGCGGATCGCGAACGCGTGCTGAAGGCGCGGTTCAAATCCAACCAGAAGGTGGAGGTCAGCCGCTTCAAGGGGCTTGGCGAAATGCCGCCGGCGGCACTCAAGGAAACCACCATGGACCCGAAGAAGCGCACGCTGCTCCGCGTTATGCTCGCGCCCGAGGATCGGTCCTTTACCAGTGAAAGGGTGGAAGAATTGATGGGAAGGCGCCCGGAATTGCGCTTCCGCTTCATTCAAGAAAATGCCGGGCGTATCGCCGCCGAAGCGCTGGACGCCTGAAGCAGACTATCCAGCGAAAGCCTGGGTGCGCACCAGCCGCGCGTAAAGACCATCGGCAGCCATCAATTCCTGATGGGTGCCCTGTTCCACCGCGCGCCCGGCTTCCATCACCACAATCCGGTCCGCATCGCGCACGGTTGCCAGGCGATGCGCGATCACCAGCGTGGTACGGCCCTGACGCAGCCGCGCCAGGGCTTCCTGCACCAGGGCTTCGTTTTCCGCATCAAGCGCGCTGGTCGCCTCATCCAGCAACAACACGCGCGGATCTCGCAGCAGGGCACGCGCCAAGGCCAAACGCTGGCGCTGCCCGCCAGATAGCCGATTGCCGCCGGGGCCAAGTTCAGTCTGATAGCCAGCGGGCAAGGCGCTGATGAAATCATGCGCAGCCGCAGCGCGTGCCGCCGCTTCAACCTGCGCCGCTGTGGCACCAGGCCGCCCGCAGGCAATGTTGGCAAAGGCAGTGTCTTCAAAAATCACCGCATCCTGCCCGACATAAGCGAGGGAATCGCGCAAGCTTTCCAGGCTGAGGTCGCGGATATCCACGCCATCCAGCAAAACGCGCCCTTCGGTCACATCATAAAGCCGCGGCACCAGGGCAAGGGCGGTGGATTTCCCGGCGCCGGAGGGGCCGACCAGCGCGACTGTCTGGCCCGGTTCGGCAGCGAAGCTGAGGCCCGAAAGCGCGGCATCGGGTACGGTTTCATAGCGGAAGCCGACCGAATCAAAGGCTATGC
Source organism: Alphaproteobacteria bacterium (assembly GCA_026400795.1). GTDB lineage: Bacteria > Pseudomonadota > Alphaproteobacteria > Acetobacterales > Acetobacteraceae > Neoroseomonas. Next base: position 3,156 of record JAPLOJ010000047.1, on the reverse strand, counting down.
GCCCACCGCCCGCCGGCAGCGCCACCGGGCTTGCGGGGCTGGTGATCTGGCGCGGTGTATCAATCACGCCGAATACGCGCGCCAAGCCAGCAAGCCCTTCCTGCAAGGCTGAATTCAAGGATCCCAAGGCGCGCACCGGGCGCGCGGCAATCAGCACGGCAGCGACAAAGCCGGTGAATTCCCCGATCGTGCCCTGCCCGCTGGCGACGCGAAACCCAACCACGCCCAGCACCGCCGCAACCGCCAAACCGCCCAGAACTTCCAGCATCGGATCAAGCGAGGCGCGCGTGCGCTGGATGGTGAAAATACTCTCCCGCAGCCGGGTGAACAGGGTATTGGCGCGCGCTTCCTCGGCCGCTTCCAGCCGATAGCCGCGCACCACCCGCGCCGCGCCAAAGCTTTCCGTGAGCCTGGTCGCCGCATCGCCCACACGATCCTGCATGCCGCCAGATGCGCGGCGGATGCGCTTGCCAAGCTTCAGGATAGGCACCACAGCAATCGGGTAAAGCAGCGTCGCAATCAAAGACATTTTCCAATCGAGCCACAGCATGGACCCGATCAGGCCAATCAACGTCAGCACATCGGCGATGGCATTGATGGATTTCGTCAGCGCTTCGCGGATCAGCCCGGCATCAGTGGTGAAGCGCGCGGCGTGGCGCGCCGGCGCATCGCGCGCCACATCGGCAAGGTCTGCCCGGGTCAGTGCCTTGAACAGATCGCGCTGCAGGTTTTCCACCACGCGCAGCACGACGGATTGCACGGCGACCGCTTGGCCGAATTGCGCGAGCGCCTTGAAGGAGGTGACAAGCACAATCACGATTGGGATCAGCCACACCACGCGCTGATCGCCCGCCGTGAACAGATCAAACGCCTGTTGGATGACAATGGGGTAAAGCGCGGTCGCGCCTGAGACGCCCAGCGTACAGACCAACGCAAGCAGGATGCCCCTGCCATGCTGGCGGAGATAGGAACGCCAGAGCCGAAAGGTCAGCGTGCGGGTGGAGGTGTCATTCATGCTGCGCCGCTTATAGCGCCGGATGGGCAGGTGGCGATAAGGGGCTTGCCAGACTCCGTAAAGAGCTGCTAGTTCTCTTTTTGTTCCTGTTGGGTGTGGCTGGATCCCCATCGCGCCGCACCCTTCCCGTTATCAGCGGGCGAGTTCGGGGGGAGGTTGTACCTCCCCCCGCCCTCTCTTGCGCGCTGCGCCCCAGTCTTGCAGTTTGCGCGCCGTGTTGAATGCGCTCCGCCGCCACGCCTCGCTCGTGGTCATTTTCCTGATTGCCGTCACAGCCGGGCTTGCCACCCTTCAGTTGCGTGGCGCCGAGGCCTTCATGACGGCGCTTTGGCATGCGTGGGACTTGTTCCTGTTCATCGTGCCATCACTTGTCGCGGGGCTGCTGCTGGCCGCCGCACTTCGGCAATTGCTCTCCCCAGATGCGCTGGCGCGCTTGATGGGGGCGGAAAGCGGGATTTTTGGCCTGTTTATCGCAACGCTGGTCGGCACGCTTTCCCCGGGCGGCCCCATGGCAGCCTTTCCGCTGGTGCTGGTGCTGGCCGGCGCCGGGGCGGATCGGGGCGCGCTGGTCGCCTTCATCCTGGCCTGGTCGCTCAATGGCTTTCAAAAACTACTGGTGTATGAGGCGCCGCTGCTGGGCCTTGATTTCGCGCTACTGCGCACGCTGATCACCTTTCCCATGCCGATGATTGCCGGCTGGATCGCGCGGCGCATCCCGATTGCATGGGAGTCGCCGAAATGAGCGGGCCGCAGATCATCCTTTGGGTCATTGCGCTGGTGGTATTGGCGCTTTGCGCCCGCCGCGGCATACCCCAGGCAAGGCGCGCAGTGGCCGAGACCAATCGTGGCTTTTGGCGCATCCTGCCCATGTTCTGCGTGGCGCTGCCGATGGCAGCGTTCTTGTCGGAGCTTGTGCCGGCCGATATCGCCACGGAATGGCTTGGCGATGATTCCGGGCTTTCGGGGATTATGATCGCGTCCTTGGCGGGCGGCATCATGCCAGGCGGGCCTTTTGTGACCTTCCCGCTGGTGATCACCTTCAGCAAGGCCGGCGCGGGGGTCGCGCAAATGACCGCGCTGCTCACGGCCTGGTCTGTCTATGCGCTGCACCGGATTCTGACGTGGGAATACCCGGTGCTCGGCTGGCGCTTTGTGGCGATGCGCTTGGCGTCGTCCTTTTTTCTGCCGGTGCTGGCGGGCTTGATCATGCAGGCGCTGCTGCCGTTTTTTGCGATTAATCTCGCTTCGCCCTGAAGCACGGATGCTCTGGCGTACTAGGCTGGCCTCAGGCATTTAGGCGCGGATGGAACCAACCACCCCAACCGCCGATTGGTCAGCCCTGCTCGCGCACCGCGATGGCGCAGCCGCTGCCCTGCCGGATGGCCCACTCGCCGCGCTATTCGGGCCCGTGCTGGCGCCACCTTCGGCGCCCGATGGCTGCCGGGTGATCGGGCGGCTTGCGCAAACGCTTGATGGCCGCATCGCCACCGCTGCCGGGTCAAGCCAATGGATCGGCGGGCCTGGCGATATTCTGCACACGCATCGGCTGCGCGCCCTTTGCCACGCCGTGGTGGTGGGCGCTGGCACGGTGCGCCATGACAATCCGCGCCTTACCACGCGCGAGGTACCGGGGCCGGATCCACTCCGCGTCGTTTTGGATACAGATCGCAAACTCTCTGCCGATTACGGCATTTTCCAGGGCGGGCCGCCCACGCTGCTGGTCTGCGCCGCGGATGCCGGCGGGGCCGAGCATCACGGCATGGCCGAAGTGCTTCGCCTGCCGCGCGTTGCTGGCGGCGGGCTCGCCATCCCGCCCCTGCTCGCGGCGCTCAGGGCGCGCGGGGCAACGCGCATTTTCGTTGAAGGCGGCGGGCTCACGGTTTCGCGCTTTCTGGCGGCTGGCTGTCTTGATCGGCTGCATGTCACCGTGGCGCCGGTGCTGCTGGGTTCCGGCATTCCGGCCTTCACCTTGCCGGAAGTGGCGCGCATTGCCGATGGGCTGCGCTTTACCTGGCGTGCGCATGATATCGCGCCCGATATCCTGATTGATGCCGCGCTGGATCGCGCCAAGCCCGGGGGCCATCCATGACCATCGCGCGCGCCTTATGGACGATTGCACCGGGCATCGCGGAACTCCGCCC